>JALOSN010000236.1 GCA_025458415.1 Hydrogenophaga sp. | reverse complement strand
GTCTGTCCGAAAGGCAGGTTGGCGTTGCTGTAGAGCTTGGCAGCCACTTCGGCCAGGTCGGCGAAAGGCTCCATGATGGAGCGCTGGGTTTCGTAAATCTGGTAGAGCATAGGGGACCAACCGGTTATGTTGCAGTGCAGCATAATCTTATCAGGAAGGCAGGCCCTGCGCTCGGGTGAAAACACCTAATATTCCGCGGCAGTTGTCACCTTGGTGAAAGAATGCCCGAACCTGTTGTTGCCCTGCAGTGGGACCCCCGCCGAACCGGCCTTCTGGCCAGACGAAAACCGTGACCCCCCCGATGCACGATACCGAACGCCAGCCTGTCCTGTTCATCGGCCATGGAAGTCCGATGAACGCAATCGAAAACAATGCTTTCCGTCGCGCCTGGTCCACCTTGGGCGACGAGTTGCTGGCAGCACCCGAAACCCGACCAAGGGCCATCCTGTGCATCTCGGCACACTGGATGACCCGGGGATGGTGGCTGACCGCCATGCCGTCGCCTCGAACGATCCACGACTTTGGTGGATTTCCCCAGGCCCTGTTCGATGTTCAGTATCCGGCGCCAGGCGACCCGGAGCTCGCTCGGGCGCTCGCTTCCCGTCTGGTGCAGCCCCCGGACGGACGGCCTGTGGGACTTGACGACGGACACTGGGGCCTGGACCACGGGGCATGGTCGGTTCTTCTGCCGATGTTCCCCAAGGCAGACATCCCCGTCATTCAGTTGAGCATCGACGTGGCGAGACCCATGCCCGAACACCTGGCCATGGGTCGGCAGTTGTCCACGCTGCGCTCGCAGGGCATTCTGATCGTTGCCAGCGGCAACACGGTTCACAACCTG
Organism: Hydrogenophaga sp.; assembly: GCA_025458415.1. Lineage (GTDB taxonomy): Bacteria > Pseudomonadota > Gammaproteobacteria > Burkholderiales > Burkholderiaceae_C > Hydrogenophaga. Next base: position 2,847 of record JALOSN010000236.1, on the reverse strand, counting down.
CGCGCCATGCACTGGGATGCGGCGGACGATCAGGCCTACGACTGGGCCGCGGCATTCGATGCCGAAGTGGCCGGTCTCATCACGCGCCACGACATCAACGGACTGGCCGACCTGCCCGCATCATCGGACCTTGCCCGCATGGCCCACCCCAGCTGGGAGCACTACATGCCCCTGCTCTATGCGGCAGGCGCGGCCGGCGAATCCGCCTATGCGAGCTTTTTCAACGAGGCCTTCCAGGGGGCTTCCATCGCCATGCGATCGGTGGTCTGGCGCTGAAGCGCGCCGGCAACCGGAGCTGGCGCGACGGACTGGTCCCAAGCCTGGTCAGACCACCTTGGCAATGGACCGGCAGACGTGGTCGATGTTCTTGCTGTTGAGCGCGGCAACGCACATCCGGCCGGTGTCGGTGCCATAGACGCCGAACTCGGTGCGCAGCCTCACCATCTGGTCCTTGTTCAGCCCTGAATAGCTGAACATGCCGATCTGCTGGGTGATGAAGCCCATGTCCTGCTGGACGCCGGCGGCCTTCAGGCCGTCGACGAGCTTCTGGCGCATGGCTTTGATGCGCACCCGCATCTCGCCCAGTTCCCTTTCCCAGAGTGCACGCAGTTCCGGGTTGTTCAGGACGGCCGCCACCACCGCTCCACCGTGGGTCGGTGGGTTGGAGTAGTTGGTGCGGATGACGATCTTCAGCTGGGACAGGACGCGTGCTGCCTCATCCTTGTCCTGACACAGTACCGACAGGGCGCCGACCCGCTCACCATACAGGCTGAAGCTCTTGGAGAAACTGGTCGAGACGAAGAAACTCAGGCCAGCATCGACAAACTTGCGGATCACCGCGCCGTCTTCGGCAATCCCGTGGCCAAAGCCCTGGTAGGCCATGTCGAGGAAGGCTGTCAGGCCCCTGGTCTTGACCACGGCCACCACCTGGTCCCACTGCTCGGGCGTGATGTCGTAGCCGGTCGGGTTGTGGCAGCACGCATGCAGGACGACCACAGTGCCTGGCGCCGCAGCATTCAGGCTGGCCAGCATGCCATCGAAGTTGACGCCACGCTTGGCCGCGTCGTAGTAGGTGTAGGTGTCGACCACGAAGCCGGCGTTCTGGAACAGGGCGCGGTGGTTTTCCCAGCTGGGGTCGGAAATCAGCACCTTGGCATCGGGGCTGACGCGCTTGAGGAAATCGGCGCCGATCTTCAGGCCACCGGTGCCGCCGATGGCCTGCACGGTCGCCACACGGCCGCTTTGCACTGGCTCGCTGTCGGCTCCGAAGACCAGGCCCTTGACCGCGTTGTCATAGGCCGCAATCCCGTCGATGGGCAGGTAGCCCCGGGCGCTGGGCTTGTCCATCATGGCTTTTTCGGCCGCCTGTACACATTGCAGCAGCGGCAGCTTGCCGTTGTCGTCGAAGTACACGCCCACGCCCAGGTTGACCTTGTTGGGGTTGGTGTCGGCGGCGAACTGTTCGTTCAGACCCAGAATCGGGTCACGGGGGGCCATTTCAACGGCGGAAAAAAGGGACATGATGAGACGGGTGCGGGTTGGACAAACGCGTCATTTTAGGTCACGGTGGTCCTGCAGGCGCCACAATCTTCCCCATTGAGCGGGCTGTGGAGCCCCAAGGAGTGTTCAGAAGTGGAGCAGGTGGATGTGGTGGTGGTAGGCGCCGGCGTGGTGGGTCTGGCCGTGGCGCGGTCGCTGGCACTGGATGGCCGGGACGTGCTGGTGCTGGAGCGGGAGGCACAGATCGGCAGCGGAATCAGCTCACGCAACAGCGAAGTGATCCATGCCGGCATCTATTACCCGCCCGGCTCGCAGAAGGCCAGGCACTGCGTTCGCGGGCGCCATTGGCTCTACCGGTACCTGCAGGATCGTGGGGTCGCCCATCGCCAGACCGGTAAGCTCATCGTGGCCAACACCCCCCAGCAGCTGAGGGGCCTGCCTGATATCGTGCAACGTGCCGCGGCCAACGGTGTGACCGATCTTCGCCAGATCGACCGAGCACAGGCACGGGAGCTTGAGCCGGCGCTGGAATGCCTCGGTGCCGTGCTCTCGCCATCCACCGGCATCCTGGACAGCCACGCGCTGATGCTGGCCCTGCAGGGCGACCTCGAGCAGGCGGGAGGTACGGTGGTTTGCCGCAGCGAGGTCGGCCATCTGCGCGCGCGCTCCGATGCCATCGAAGTGCACATGGCCGATGGCCTGGCCCTTCGCGCGCGCGGCGTGGTCAACGCAGCGGGTCTGCATGCGTGCGACCTGGGGGCAGCCACCGAAGGTCTGGCCCGGCACCTGGTTCCAAGGGCGCGCTTCGCCAAAGGCAACTACTTCACACTCAGCGGGCGCGTGCCTTTCTCGCACCTGATCTACCCGGCTCCTGATCCCTCGGTCCACCTGGCCGGGCTCGGTGTGCACCTCACACTCGATCTCGGGGGGCAGGCCCGTTTCGGTCCGGACGTGCAATGGGTCGAGCACGCCAATGACCTCGCGGTCGACGCCGGCCGCGCGCCTCTGTTCGAGCAGGAGATCAGGCGATACTGGCCCGGCTTGCCTCCCGGCGTGTTGCTGCCAGACTACGCCGGAATCCGTCCCAAGATCAGCGGCCCCGGCGAGCCTGCTGCCGACTTTGGCCTGCAGGGCCCCAGGGACCACGGTGTGCCAGGCCTGGTCAACCTTTTTGCCATCGAGTCGCCTGGATTGACCAGTTGTCTCTCGATCGCCGACGACGTGCGCCAAATGCTTGCCTGATGGTTGATTCAACCTAGAATGGCGCTGTTCTTGGACTAGCACTTGCACAGGAGTGAGGATGATGGGAGGCAATCTGCGTCGCCGTACGGTTACTGGGTCCCTGGT
>JALOSN010000235.1 GCA_025458415.1 Hydrogenophaga sp. | reverse complement strand
CAAGCTCCACTATGCCATCGTCGACGAGGTCGACTCGATCCTGATCGACGAGGCGCGTACGCCGCTGATCATCAGCGGGCAGGCCGAAGACCAGACGCATGAGCGCCAGGAGGGTGAGGCGGACCCGAGAACCGGGGAGGGGGTCATCAAGCCCGGCGATTTCACGCTGGAAGAGAAGTCGCACAGTGTCCACCTCACCGAGGCGGGTCATGAGAAGGCCGAGCGGCTGCTGGCGGAAGCGGGCTTGCTGCCGGAAGGCGTGTCGCTCTATGACCCGTCCAACATCGCGCTTCTGCACCACCTGGTCACCTCCCTCAAGGCCCACCACCTCTACCACCGCGATCAGCATTATGTGAACCAGAACGGCGAGATCGTCATCGTCGACGAGTTCACCGGTCGCCTGATGGCGGGTCGCCGGTGGAGCGATGGCCTGCACCAGGCCGTGGAAGCCAAAGAGGGCGTCCAGATCCAGCCTGAGAACCAGACGCTGGCCTCCATCACCTTCCAGAACTATTTCCGCCTCTACACCAAGCTGGCCGGCATGACCGGAACGGCGGACACGGAAGCCTACGAATTCCAGGAGATCTACGGTCTCGAAACGGTGGTGATCCCGCCCAACCGGCCCAGCCAGCGCAAGGATGAACTGGACCGGGTCTACAAGACCACGCCCGAGAAGTACCGCGCTGCCATCGAGGATATCCGCGAGTGCCATGGAAGGGGCCAGCCCGTGCTGGTGGGCACGTCGTCGATCGAAAACTCGGAGATCATCGCCCAGCTGCTGGTGGCCGAGAAGTTGCCGCACGAGGTGCTCAATGCCAAACAGCACGCCCGGGAAGCCGACATCATCGTGCAGGCTGGCCGGCCAGGCGCCATCACCATCGCGACCAACATGGCCGGTCGGGGTACCGACATCGTCCTCGGCGGCAACCTGGAAAAGATGATCGCCGCCGTGGAAGCCGATGCCACGCTGGACGAGTCCGCCAGGGCCGCCCGCATCGAGGCCGCCCGTACCCAGTGGCAGGCCGATCACGAGAAGGTGAAGTCGCTGGGGGGCCTGCGCATCATCGCCACCGAGCGCCATGAAAGCCGTCGCATTGACAACCAGCTGCGGGGTCGCGCCGGGCGCCAGGGCGATCCTGGCTCCAGTCGTTTCTACCTGAGTCTCGATGACTCCCTGATGCGCATTTTTGCCGGCGACCGGGTCCGTGCGATCATGGACCGGCTCAAGATGCCGGAGGGTGAAGCCATCGAGGCAGGGATCGTCACACGCAGCATCGAAAGTGCCCAGCGCAAGGTCGAGGCCCGCAACTTCGATATCCGCAAGCAACTGCTCGAATACGACGATGTGTCCAATGACCAGCGCAAGGTGATCTACCAGCAGCGCAACGACATCATCGACGCGCAGAGCTTGCGGGCGCAGATCGATGCCCTGCGAGAAGGCTGTCTGACCGACCTGGTCCATCAGTTCGTCCCCGAGGGCAGCGTCGAAGAGCAATGGGACCTGCCGGGTCTGGAACGCACCTTGCGCGAGGAGTGGTCGGTCGAGGCACCGGTCACCAGCTGGGTTTCGGAGGCCGAGGCCATCGATGTCGACGACATCGTGGAGCGGGTGATCGCAGCGGGCCAACAGCTTTTCAATGACAAGGTGGCATTGGTCGGCGAAGAGAACTTCACCCAGTTCGAACGGATGGTCCTGCTGCAGACCATTGACCAGCACTGGCGCGACCATCTGGCCGCGCTGGACTACCTGCGCCAGGGAATCCACCTGCGTGGCTACGCACAAAAGCAGCCCAAACAGGAGTACAAGCGTGAAGCCTTTCTGCTGTTCGGGCAGCTTCTGGACACGGTGCGCAACGACGTCACCCGCGTCCTGATGAACGTGCGGGTCCAGTCCCCCGAGCAGGTCAATGAAGCGGCCCAGCAGATGGAGCAGCGTGCCGAACAGTTGGCCAATGTCACGTACACGGCGCCCACGGAAACGGGCGACGTGGAGGTCACCACCGATCCGGCAACGGTTGTTGCCGCTGTACCCCGGGTGGGCCGCAATGAACCCTGCCCTTGTGGCAGTGGCAAGAAATACAAGCACTGCCACGGTGCCCTGAACTGACCGTCCCCGAGGCCGTGAAGCAAGGTCATGACCTGTGATTCGTCCGATCGCCTGCGGTGGCTGCCCTTTCAGCACACCGGCGCGCCCCATGTCCCTGATTGACAGGAGTTGTCCGCAATGCCCGTGAACTTCACTGCCCCGAATCCCCAGGATCTGCTGGCCGTGCCTGGTGTGCGAATCGGTGTGACCGAAGCGGGTATCCGCAAGGCCAACCGAAAAGACCTGACGGTGTTTCTGCTGGATGAGGGCAGCGTGGTGGGAGCCGTGTTCACCCGCAACCGCTACGCGGCGGCGCCGGTGCAGGTGTGCCGGGAACATCTGTCGGCGGGGGCGGCCATCCGGGCGCTGGTGATCAACACGGGTAACGCCAACGCCGGGACGGGCGAATCCGGTCTGCAGCACGCTCGGCAGACGGCCAGTGCGCTCGCTCTGGCACTGGGTGTGCGCCACGAGCAGGTGCTGCCGTTCTCCACCGGTGTGATCATGGAGCCTCTGCCCATGGATCGCCTGATGACGGGCCTGCCGGCGGCCCTGGCCGACGCCGCAACGCCCCAAGGCACGTCGGGCCCTCAGTGGCTGAAGGCGGCTGAAGGCATCATGACCACCGATACCCTGCCCAAGGCCATCAGCCGCAAGGTCAAGCTGGGTGGTGCTACCGTTTCCATCAGCGGCATTGCCAAGGGTGCAGGCATGATCCGACCCAACATGGCCACCATGCTTGGCTATGTGGCCACCGATGCGGTGATCGACCCTGCCCTCATGAATGGGCTGGCCCGGCGCCTGGCTGATCGTTCGTTCAACCGCGTCACCGTTGACGGCGATACGTCGACCAACGATTCCTTCGTGCTCATGGCCACCTGCCGGGCTGCCCATGAGCCGATCCGGTCGCTGGACAGTGCCGAGGGTCAGGCCCTGCTGACCGCGTTGGAGGAGGTGGCACAGCACCTGGCGCACGCGCTGGTGCGCGATGGCGAAGGCGCCACCAAGTTCATCACCGTGCGTGTCGAAGGTGGGCGAACCGCTGACGAATGCCTGAAGGTGGCCTATGCCGTGGCACACTCTCCGCTCGTCAAGACGGCTTTCTTCGCCAGTGACCCGAACCTGGGTCGCATCCTGGCTGCCGTGGGCTATGCCGGCATCGAGGACCTCGATGCCGGCCGCATCGAGCTTCATCTGGGCGATGTGCACGTGGTTCAGGCCGGTGGAAGACACCCTGGTTACCGTGAACAGGACGGACAGCGGGTGATGAAGTCCGATGAGATCCTCGTCCGTATTGGCCTGGGTCGGGGAGAGTGCGTCGAGACGGTCTGGACCTGCGATTTCAGCCACGACTACGTGACCATCAACGCCGACTACCGGTCCTGAAGGGCCGTGCAGACGCCTGCACGATGAGGGCGCAAGCATGAACGAAAAATTTGAACGCCTGATCGAGCGCGCCGAGCAGCTGATCGCCCGTATCGAGGCGGTGTTGCCGCAACCGCTGGGCGCGCCCGACTGGACGGCTTCGATTGCCTGGCGCTATCGCAAGCGCAGCAGCGGCCACGGTGTGCTGGAGCCGGTTCGCCACGTGGCCAGCATGCGGCTGCACGATCTCAGGGAGATCGATGGTCAGAAAGAGAAGATCCAGCGCAACACACGGCACTTTGTGCAAGGCCTGCCAGCCAACAACGTGTTGCTCACCGGGG
>JALOSN010000234.1 GCA_025458415.1 Hydrogenophaga sp. | reverse complement strand
GCGCTTCGAAACGCCCATGGGGCCGGGCCTGCAAGGGTTCTCGGCCTTGCAGTTCCTGGCCCTGCTCGGTGGCGTGGCGCTGTTCCTGTGGCACGCCGAGGCCTGGCCGCTCTCGCGCAGCGCCCTCTGGTTCGGTGTGCTGCTGGCCGGCCTGTGGGCAGTGGGTGCCGTCATGCAGGGCCGCCTGCTGCCGCTGGAAGCGCTGGTCATCGAAGCCGGCGCCCTGTCCATGGCGGCGGCGGCCGACGGCTGGCGCGAAGCGCACCTGTTTTTCAAGCCCGCAGCGATGGTGCTGGCCCTGCTGCTGGTGGTGCAGGTCTGGCGCTCAGGTCGCCTGCCGGGTACCGCAGCGCTCTGGCTGGGTCTGGCCCTGGCCGGCTCGCTGGCGGGTGACGTGTTCCTGATGCTCGAAGGCCTGTTCATCCCCGGTCTGGTGGCCTTCCTGCTGGCGCACCTGGCCTACATCGTCCTGTTCCGCCAGGGCACGCGCTGGTGGCCGGTGCGCCCGGTGCTGGCGGGCTGCCTGGCCTACGCCGGGCTGATGGTGATCGTGCTCTGGCTGGGCGGCCTGCCACCCGGCCTGCGCGGACCGGTGGCGGTGTACGCGCTGGTGATCTCGCTCATGGCCGCCCAGGCCATCGGCCGGGCCTGGCTGCACCGCGACCGTGCTTCGGTACTGGTGGCGGCGGGCGCCGTCGCCTTCGTCATCAGCGACACCCTGCTGGCCCTCAACCGTTTCGTCAGCCCCCTGCCGGCCTCGGCGGTGTGGGTGCTGGGCACCTACTACGCGGCGCAGTGCCTGATCATCGGTGGCACGCTGCGCGCGTCTCGGGTTCAAGGGCGCGCCTGAAGCCGCTCACGGGCCCGCTGCATGGCCTGCAACAGCTCGCCGGCCCGGGCCTCCGCCCGGACGGTGTCGGTCACACCGTTGACCTCCATCACCATGATCTCCAGCCAGCCCGACTGCAACACGGACAGGCTGGCCAGGCGGTCCGATGACACCGTGTCGCTGGCCCGTGCCAGTTGCTCACCCAGATCCTGGTAGGCCGGCATGTGGATGCGCCGCAGCGTGTCCACCAGCTGCGCACGGGTCATGTCGCCGGTCCGGTGGGCCTGGATGTCGGCCAGCAAGGCCTGCTCGGCCGACTGGTAGGCCGGCAGAACCTGTCGCAGCACCCCCTGTTCGGCAAACAGCTGCCGGTGGTCCACCCCCGGCTGCGCCGCCCAGACCAGCCCTGACACGGCCAGCGCCACCACGGCCACCGACATGCCCTGGCCGCGCCGTCGCGCCGCGGGCGATGCCTGCGGGTCGACCCGCTCCACCAGCAACCAGCCCATGGTGGCACCCGCCAACAGACCGCCCACATGGGCCGCGTTGTCGATGCCATCACGCGTGAAACCCTGGCCCAGCGAAAACAGCACGAACAGGCCCTGCGAGGTGAGCAGCTGCGTGAGCACCGCCTTCGGAATCCGTTCGCGGTGCTGCAGCACGCCGGCCAGCAAGGCCCCGAGCACACCGAACACCGCGCCCGACGCGCCCACGGACACCGCCTGCTGGGCCGCGAAATGCAGGCTCAGCGACGCCCCCGCCAGGGCCGAACCCCAGTAGATCAGCAGAAACTGGCCGTTGCCGAACCAGCGCGCAACCTGCGTTCCACCGATCCACAGGGCGTACATGTTGAGCGCCAGGTGGACCAACCCACCGTGCAGCACGGTGGCCGTCAGCAGGCGCCAGAGCTCGCCGTCGCGCACCACCGCCGTGGCGGAACTGGCGCCCCAGCGGAACAGGTCGGCGGTGGCCGGCCGCAGGGGGTCCAGGCCATCGGTCAGGTTGGCCAGCCAGACGCCGACATTCAGCGCCATCACCGCATGCAGGGCCCACAGGCTGGGGGTGGTCTCGCGAAGGCGCTGATCGAAGGCCTCGTGGTCCAGCGTTTCCTGCCAGGCCGCCTGCTCGGCAAGCTGCGCCTGGGCGCCGGCATGGCGGCGAAAGGCCTGCATCACCGCCAGCGTGGCCCGTGCGCGATCGTCCCGGCGCAAGGGGTCCAGGCTCAGACCCCGCACCAGCCCGCCACCGATCAGGGGCTTGGTCGGCGCCAGCAGCGGGGAGCCGGCCCGCAGCCTGAGCGTGATCACCTCGCGGCCCTGCACCACCTGAAGCCCCACATCGGTGATGTCCGACCAGGGCACGGTGTGGCCACGCAGCAGCTGTCCGCTCACGCCCTGGGGACCGACCTGCACCACGGGCAGGCGGCTGACCAGGGGCCGAAACAGCACCAGGCCCAGTGCACCGAAAAAGACCGCAAAGCCCCAGAGTGCCGCCGGCGCGTCATCGCTGGCCGTCGCCCACGTGGCCATCAGCAGGGCCAGCACGAGGCAGGTCCCCGCCAGCCACGTCGTGCCGCCGCGCCAGCTGGCCCGGAACACCTCGCTGCCATCGGGCCGTCGCTCGACCATGCTCAGCGGGGCAACTTCAGGCGCCGAACAGCCCGCCCTCGGCCGCCGGTGGCGCCACGCCCAGATGGCGGTAGGCCGCCAGGGTGGCGGTACGGCCGCGCGGTGTGCGCTGCAGGTAGCCCTGCTGGATCAGGTAGGGCTCGATCACATCTTCAATGGTGTCGCGCTCCTCGCCGATGCTGGCAGCGATGTTGTCCAGCCCCACAGGGCCGCCGTCGAAGCGGTGGATCACCGCTTCGAGCAGCTTGCGGTCCATCAGGTCGAAGCCTTCAGGGTCCACATCGAGCATGGTCAGCGCCCGGCTGGCGATGTCGTTGGTGATGCGGCCGTTGCCCTTGACATCCGCGTAGTCGCGCACGCGGCGCAACAGGCGGTTGGCGATGCGCGGCGTGCCGCGGCTGCGGCGCGCGATCTCGAACGCGCCTTCCGGGTCGATGGGCGCGTTGAGCAGTCCGGCGCTGCGGGTGACGATGCGCTGCAGTTCGGCCGGGGTGTAGAACTCCAGCCGCGCCACAATGCCGAAGCGGTCGCGCAGCGGGTTGGTCAGCATGCCGGCCCGGGTGGTGGCACCCACCAGGGTGAAGGGCTGCAGGTCGAGCTTGATGCTGCGCGCCGCCGGCCCCTCGCCGATCATGATGTCGATCTGGTAGTCCTCCAGCGCCGGGTACAGGATTTCCTCGACCACCGGACTGAGGCGGTGGATCTCGTCGATGAACAGCACGTCGTTGGGTTCGAGGTTGGTCAGCAGCGCCGCCAGGTCCTTGGGCTTTTCCAGCACCGGTCCGCTGGTCTGGCGCAGGTTCACGCCCAACTCCTGCGCGATGATGTGGCTGAGTGTCGTCTTGCCCAGGCCCGGCGGGCCGAACAGCAGCACATGGTCCAGCGCCTCGGCCCGCTTCTTGGCCGCGCCGATGAAGATCTCCAGCTGCTCGCGCACCTTCTGCTGCCCCACGTATTCGTCCAGCAGCTTGGGGCGCAGCGCGCGCTCGATGGCCTCTTCCTTGGGCGAGGCCGCAGCGGCCGACACCACTCGCGGTGGCGGGGCGAAGTCGTCGGTCTGGATGGTCATGCGCGTGTGGCCTGCTTATTTCGCCAGCGACTTGAGCGCCAGCTTGATGCCCTCGCTCACCCCCACCCCGGCCGGCAAGGCCTTGAGCGCGGCGGCGGCGTCCTTGTCGTTGTAGCCCAGCGCCATCAGCGCCTGCTGGATGTCGCTGGCGGCATCGCCCACGGCG
>JALOSN010000233.1 GCA_025458415.1 Hydrogenophaga sp. | reverse complement strand
CGGACCGCTGCTCGACCGCATCGACCTGCACGTGGAGGTGCCCGCCCTGGCGCCCGACGAACTGCTGGCGGGCCAGCCCGGCGAGAGCAGCGCCCGGGTGCGCGAACGCGTGGTGGCGGCACGCTCGCGCGCCCATGCCCGCCAGGGGCACCCGAACCAGGGCCTGGCCGGGCGGGCGCTGGACAACCATGTCGGGGCCGAGGCGGCCGCCCTGAAATTCCTGAACACGGCCGCCGCGCGACTGGGCTGGAGTGCCCGCAGCACCCACCGGGCCCTGCGTGTCGCCCGCACCATCGCCGACCTGGCCGGCAGCGAGGGGGTGGCGGTGCCGCACATCGCCGAGGCGGTGCAATACCGGAGGGTCCTGCAGAAGGCTTGAATCCGCCGCCCTCCTATACTCCCGTGCATGGCAGATACCACCCCAAGCTTGATGTCCAGGCCTGCCCTGGCGGTGTTTCTCAGGGGTCACCGCGACTACGTGCAGGGCACACAGCTCATCGCGCGCCTGGCTGAGCAGGTGGCACCGGCGGGCTCGCTCCTGACCCAGGCCACCTTCAGCCGGATGACCGCCAACACGGTCTGCTGGCAAGCCGCCGGCCAGGGCGATGCCCAGGCGTCGATCGGACAGGTCCATTTCGTCAACCAGGGTTCGGAACATGTCTACCAGCTTCTGGACACCGGTGTGGCCGCGCCCCGGCAGGACAGGGCCATGGGCGTCCGCGTCGAGCTTGAAGACTCCCCCTCGGTGCTGACGGGCCGCTACCTGGCCGGGCACCCGGGCGACCTGGAGGGCCTGCTCAATGTCCTGGTTCAATCGGTCAAGGACCTGCACGAGCGCGCGGGCACGGTCGTGAGTGACGTCTGGTTCACCGGCATGCGCCAGTTTGCGGTGCCGGTCTGCGGCCTGTCCGGTCCGTTCCGTGGCGTGGTCGACATCCGGCAGCGGCGGCTCATACGCCGGGGCGTACTCCACCAGTCCCTGGTCGAGGTGACGGTGATCGACCATGACCGGCCCGAGCGCCAACACGGCATGGTCAACTTTGCCTTCAAATCGGAGCAGCCCATCCATGTCGATTGAAGCCATCACCTGGGCGTTGCCGTCGGTTCGGCACACGGCAGCCGACATTGCTGCTGCCACAGGCGCCGAAGAAGCTTTCATCGCCGACAAGGTCGGCCTCAGGACGCGCCACGTCCTCGGACCCGGCGAATCGGGCATCGACCTGGCCGCTGCCGCATGCCGGAAGCTGCTGGCCGAGAACCCCCAGCTGGCCAGCGAGGGCGTGGACCTGCTGGTCTGCGTGACCCAGAACCCGGACCGCCGCATTCCCCACAATGCGCCAGGCATTGCGCAGGCCCTGGGGCTGCCGACACGGCTGGCCTCGTTCGACATCAGCCTGGGCTGTTCCGGCTACGTCTACGGGCTGGAGATCGTGGAGGGCTTTCTGCAGCGTTGCGGGCTGCGCCATGCCATCCTGGTCACCTGCGACCCCTACTCCCGCATCATGGCGGCCGAGGACCGCGACACCAACTGCATATTCGGGGACGCGGCCACGGCCACCTGGGTGAGCGCCCGAGGCACCCGCAGCGAAACCCTGGCGGTGGATTTCGGCACCGACGGTTCGGGCGCAGACGCCATCGAAATACCGGCCGGCGGCGCCGCGCAGCCCCAGGTGTCGCTGCTGGGCCCGCCCGGCGTCCAGGCTCACGATCGCGACCAGCTCAGGTTGCACATGCGCGGGCGCGCGGTCTTCAATTTCGTCCTGTCGCGCATACCGGTGAGCCTGCAGACCTGCCTCGATCGCGCCGGCCTCACCCTGGACCAGATCGACCTGTTCGCCCTGCACCAGGGTTCGACCTACATGCTCGATGCCCTGGCCCGCCGGGCATCGATCCCGGCAGAGAAGGTCCTCAAGAACATGGACCGCTTCGGCAACACCGTGTCCTCGACGATTCCCCTGCTGCTGGCCGAGCAGCAGGAGCGCGATGTCCTGCGGGGCCGCACGGTCCTGCTCAGCGGCTTCGGTGTCGGGCTCTCCTGGTCCACCGCCGTGATCCGCTTCTCCCCCTGAGGGGTGGCGCAGGGGCCTGCCCTACAATCACGGATGGCGGAGAAGGCCGGGCAAACCCTCGTGTCCTGGAACCTGAACTCCCGCATCGAGACCACGACGGAGTCCAGGACCATGCAATTGACGGATGAAAAGGCGCTTGAGTTGATCAGGGCGGCCCTGGAAAAGACCAAGCCCGGTCTGGGGGCCAAGGCGGACGTGAACACCCACCTGATCAAGGACAAGGTGATCGATTCGCTGGACTCGATGAACTTCCTGTTCGAGCTGGAAGAACTGCACGGCGCGCAGCTGGACGCCATTGACGAAACCTTCGACGATTTCCGCGTCAGCCGCCTGATCGAGATCCTCAAGGCAGCCTGAGCGATGCGTGCCTGGCGACCGGCGCTGCTGCTGATGGCGCTGGTCCTGTTTCTGGCCTGGACCGATTCCGCCGGCTTTCGCCAGGGCATTGTTCGCAACACACAGGCCTGCGCCGTCACCCAGATGCTGGCGCTGCCGCCCGGGGTCGACTTCGTGGCCATCGGAAGCTCCCGCATCCGCCAGGGCATCGACCCGCAGCACATGATCCAGGCCTCCGGGGGGCGCCTTCGCCAGCCCATGAATTTCGGCCGGGGCGGCAGGAGCGTCCAGCGCAACTTCGCCATCCTGGAAGACCTGCTGGAGCGCGGTGCCCGCCCGGCGGCCGTCATGTTCGAGGTGGACCTGGACCGCCTCGCCTCGAACGCCGTGACCCGCTCGATACCGGTGCCACGTGACATCGGCATCCTGTCATTCCCGGCCCTGCTCGCCACCTATGGCGCACACCCCGATCGACCGTTGGTCGAACGCCTGCAGAACATCGCCCTGAAGGTGCTGGTCAAGCTGCGCACGTCCCTGATGTACACCTTTTCGGGCGATGCGATCGGGCACCACCTGCTGGCCCTGCGAACCGAGCAGGCCGAAGCCACCTGCAGGGTGCCCAACTACGACGTTCGCCTGCCCGAGCATGTCGCCAAGACCGAAGCCCTGGTCAAGCACTACGACCAGGTGTTCGGTCCGTCACGGCGCACCGCCGAGGATGACCGTTTTCAGGCGGGCCATGGACTGCATGCCCAGGACGAGTTGCACTACCTCAACCGTGCGCGGCAGGTGGCTGCCCGGTACCGGGTGCGCCTGATCGTCACGCAACCCTGGAACGCCGGTCAGCCACCGCTGTCCGGGCAGGCGCAGGCGCGCATCCGCGCCATCATCCCCGAGTTCGTCTACCCGCCGGCCGACCTGGTGCGGGCCAGCTGGGACCACTTTTTCGACCACAACCACATGGATGTCCAGGCACGGCGGGCTTACAGCGGCTGGCTGGCGCAAGAGGTCGTGCGGGGGATGGCGCCGTGATCTTCGGTCTTGAGCTCACCCTGTTCCTCTACCTGTTCATGGCCAGCGTGTTCCGGCTGACCCGGACACGTGCGCCGAGGCTGGCGCTGGCCCTGCTGGTGGCCGCCAATCTGGCCTTGCTGTTCCTGGCCAACCCGATCCTGCTGCTCTACCTGACTGGACAAATCCTCTGGGTATGGCTGCTCTTCCAGGTCCTGCGGCGCTTGCAGCCGCGGCAGGTCAAGGCCTGGCCCTGGCTGGTGTTTCTGGGCCTCATC
>JALOSN010000232.1 GCA_025458415.1 Hydrogenophaga sp. | reverse complement strand
GCCGCGATGAGGGCCAGGCCGACGATGATGCGCAGGGTGCGGTCGATGCCGCCGACGTTCTTGGTCATGGTGATGCTCCACATGAAGGTTGGCCGCCGTGGGGCGGATGGCCATCCGGATGGGGCCATGGGTCGATTGGACCCGGGGCGGCGGGTGCCGTCTGTGACCCGGGTCACATGCTCAGAGGTGAGGGCCGTCGGGCAGGCGGACCTCGAAGCGGCAGGCCCGAGCCCCCATGGCCTCGCACGCGGTTTCCACCACGTCGCAGTGCGCGTGGACCAGGGTCCGCATCAGGTGTTCGAAGGTGGCCGCATAGTAGGCACAGGCCGGTCCGGGCAGGTGCAGGCCGCGGCACAGGGGGTTGTCGCGGATGCTCAGGACGGCCAGTGTGGGGCCGCGCCAGACCATCTGGCTGTCGAAACGCCCGCTCCCGGCGAAGGTCCAGGCCTGACCCTGCATGGCGCGCAGCAGGGGAGGTAGCGCCAGGCGGGCTGGCAGGTGGCGCAGCAGCGCCTGGGCTGGGGCGGGAATGCGGTGTGCCAGCAGGTAACGCGCGGTGCGCAGCCCGGCTTCGCGTGCCACGGCCTCGGCCTGGGCTTCGCCCAGGGTGTGTCGCAGCGCGATGTGCAGCTGCTGCACCTCGTGCTCGGGCACCGGGCGCTGGGGGCTGCGCACCAGGTGCCGTGCCAGCGCGGCTTCGACGAACACCCGCTCGCTCTGGAGGGTGCCCTGCAGCTGTTCCAGGGCCAGCCGGACCTGGATGATGGCGTTCGGGCCGATCAGGCCGCTGTTCGCGTCCATGTGTCCTGGCGGGTACGCCCGGTCAGTGGCGCGCGGCCTCTTCGGCGCTGAGTTGTTCGTGGCCGCCGCCGCAGGCCATGACCGGTTCGGCCTGCATGGCCGCGATCGCGGCGGCCGCCAGGTCTTCGCCCTTCTTGCGCCGCATCTCGATCTTCGGGCCGTGCATGGTCACCCATTGCTCGTCGGCCGCCTCGATGGCCAGCGGATCCGGCCGTGTCCGCTCGCGCCGGTCGGCAAAACCGAAGTCCACTTTCTTCTTGCTCTGAGGCCCCCAGTAACCGACCTTGCCGAGGTCGTAAAACGTGCGCTGGAAGCCGCTCTTGGCAAACGCCTTGAGGCAGCCCAGCAGGTAGCCGCGTCGCTGACGGTCGCGTGTCCAGGGGTACTGGAAGAACGCCTTGTTCATGAAGAAGCGGCGGTAGTTGTGCATCACGCGGTCGAGCAGCTCGGCACGGTCCATGGCGTCGGGCTTCATGATCGGGGTGACGAAGTTGTACTTCTCGAAGTCGAACACCTCGACCTTGTCGCCCAGTTCCTGGAACAGGTCGCTGAAGGGCCAGGGTGTGTACATCGCCCAGTTGGCCATGTCGGGGTTCCAGTCGCGCGCCATCTGGTAGGTCTCTTCCAGCGTCTCGGCGGTTTCGTTCTCCAGCCCGACGATGAACTGTGCTTCACTGACGATGCCGGCCTCGCGCAGCAGGCGGATCGCCTTCTTGTTCTGCTCGATGGTGGTTTCCTTGTTGAAGCGGTCCAGCTTGAGCTGGGCCGCGGCCTCGGTGCCCAGGCTGACATGAACCAGGCCGGCCCGGCGGAACATGGGCAGCAGGGCTTCGTCGCGCAGGATGTCGGTGACGCGTGTGTTGATGCCCCACTGCACGCCCAGATCGCGCGCGATCAGCTCCTCGCAGAAGGCGATGAATTTCTTGCGGTGGATGGTCGGTTCCTCGTCGGCCAGGATGAAGAACCCGACGTCGTGGTTCTTGACCAGGTCCTCGATCTCGTCGACGACCTTCTTCGGGTCGCGGATGCGGTAGTCGCGCCAGAACTTCCACTGGCTGCAGAAGCTGCAGGTGAAGGGGCAGCCGCGTGCCAGGTTGGGAATGGCCACCCGCTTGCCAAGCGGGATGTAGATGTACTGGTCCCATTCGAGGATGCTCCAGTCGGGCTGGATGCGGTCCAGGTCGGCAATCGGCGGCTCGGCCGGCGTGGCAATGACCTGACCTTCGGTACCTCGGTAGGCGATGCCCTTGATCGAGCCCGGGTCGGTCGCAAACCGCCCCGCGTCGATGGCCTGTACCAGGTTCAGGAACACCTGCTCGCCTTCGCCACGCACCACGGCGTCGATCCAGGGCGCTTCCTGCAGCACCTGCGGGTACATGAAGGTGGCGTGGATGCCACCCAGCACGGTGGTGGCCGAGGGCAGGGTCTCGCGCGCGATGCGCAGCAGTTCCTCGGCCTTGTAGATGGCCGGCGTGATGGCGGTGCAGGCCACGATGTCGGGCTGCAGGTCCAGCATGCGCAGGCGCACCGCCTCGTCGTCCAGGTGGTGTGTCATGGCATCCACAAAATGGATGTCGTGGTAGCCCGCCGCCCTGAGGTAGCCGGTCAGGTAGGCCACCCAGGCCGGCGGCCAGTTGCCCGCGATCTCGGCACCGCCGGAGTGGTAGTTGGGGTGCAGGAACAGGATGCGCATGGTCGGTCTCCTCGGGTGGAGAAACCATGCTAGGCCGCGAGGGCCCGGCGACTTTGCGCTATGTCAACAAAAACGGATATTCAACAGTGTCAATACAAAGTGACAATCGATTCACGTCGCGTCGCCACCGGCCAGGTGCCGCAAACCCTGGCTGTTGCGGATGGTGATGCACTCGCGTGACAGCTCGACCAGGCCTTCGCGCTCGAAGCGGCGCAGCAGGCGCGTGACGATTTCGCGCACCGTGCCCAGTTCGTCGGCCAGCGCCTGGTGTGTGGTGTGCAGCTGTTGTCCGTGGCCGAGCAGGGCCCCGGCCAGCCGCGCGTCCAGCCGCTGGAAAGCCACCGCCTCGATCAGGCTGGTGAGTTCGGCCATGCGGGATGCGAACAGGCCCAGCACAAAATCGCGGAAGTCCTCGTGCCCCAGCGCCTGCCGGAAGGCCGGCGGCGGCAGCAGGACCAGCGTGGTGTCCGCAGTGGTCGTACCATGGGCACTGAGCGGTCGGTTGTCGAACAGCGCCGCTGAGGAGACCAGGCACAGCTGGCCGGGCTGCACCCGGTAGAGCTCCAGTTCCCGGCCATTGGGTGCGCTGCGCGAGACCCGCACTTCGCCCCGCAGCACCATGGGAAAGCCCTGGCACGGTGCCTGTTCGGCAAACAGGGCGGTGCCGGCTGGCACCTGCAGGGCCGGCAGGTGGGCCACCAGTGCGGCCAGCCCGTCGAGTGCCGGGTACAGCTGCAGCAAGGCGTCGGGGCGCGGGGCGTCCATGGGGGGCATTGTAGGCAGAGGCGCAGGTCGGCGCCAAGGCATTCGGGTGCTGCATGATCGGAATGTTCGGAATTGGTTCGTTCAAAAATTTTGAATTCTTGATTCAAGTGCCTGTGTATTGCGGCGACGGACCGGGCCCTAGACTTGCGGCATGTCCCTGAGCACGCCCAACCGCTACCACCCCGTGTCCATCGCCCTGCACTGGCTGCTGGGCTTGGCCCTGGCGGGTATGTTCGCGGTCGGGATCTACATGGTGGACCTGCCTTTTTCCCCGCAGCGCCTGCAGCTGTTCAACTGGCACAAGTGGGCCGGCGTGCTGGTGCTGACGTTGTCGTTTGTGCGCCTGCTGTGGCGCCTGACCCACCGCCCGCCCGCCTTGCCGGCCGCGGTCGAGGCCGCCATGCCGGGCTGGCAGCGGCTGGCCCACCAGGGCACC
>JALOSN010000231.1 GCA_025458415.1 Hydrogenophaga sp. | reverse complement strand
AAACAGCCCGAAGCCGGCAGCGAGGCTGAATTCGACCACCGAGAGGATGGTGAGCACCGCAAAGGCAAAGATGTTGAACATGGCCGCGGCGGTGACCAGCTCCTTGTCCCGGTAGCGGCGGTAGAAGAGGCCGAAGACCAGAAAGACCATGGCCAGGGTGTTGACCACAAATCGGATCAGCAGCTCGGCCATCGAGGCGGAGAAAAAGTCGAAGTTCATGGCGTTGTCCTTGTGGGTGATGGCACAGCGGTCACCAAAATGACCGTTCTGTGACAGCGACAACGCCAGGCGCCCTGGCTTATTCCTGGGCTTGTGTAATCAGTTGTAGCACCCGTGACCTGCTGGACATGGCCATGAGTTGTCAACAAAGCTGTGGATAAAAACCATGAAAAGTCTTTGTTATCCACAGGACAGGGACAAAACCGGGACTTGTCCCCGTTGACCAGAGAAGCCCCAGTTGCTCTTCACACAGGTTTTTGAAGACCACAAGTGCTTGATCCGGATGGAAAAAGCCGGCTTGTCCACATGAGAGGGGCCCCTCTACTACTGCTACTAACCTAAAAAATAAAGAAAGTAGATAAGAAGAACAGGGGACTACAGCGTGTGCGTCACCAGCATGAAATCCGGGTCGTCGGCGAATCGCTTGATGACAAAGCCCAGGCTTTTCATCAGCTTGAGCATGCCGGGGTTGTTGGCCAGCACCAGGCCCTCGATCTCGGTCAGCCCCTTGTCGCGCGCCTCCTCCATGATGCTGAGCATCAGGCGCGAACCCAGGCCCTTGCCATTGAAGTCGTCGGCCACCACCAGCGAGAACTCGCAACTGGTCTTGTCGGGGTTGGTCACGTAGCGCGAAACACCGACCACCCGCTCGATCTCGCGGTCTTCGCCCGGCACGCTGGTGTCACGCTCGCGGTGAATGGCCACCAGGGCCATTTCCCGGTCGTAATCGATCAGCGTCAGGCGAGAAAGCATGGCTGGGGGCAGCTCCTTGAGTGAGGACACGAAGCGGAAGTAGCGGCTTTCGGGTGACAGGTTCTGCACCAGCTCCTGCAGCATCTGGGCATCGTCCGGCCGGATCGGGCGGATGGTGTATTCACCACCGCCACGCAGTGGCCAGCGCTGCTGGTAGCGCGCCGGGTAGGGCAGGATGGCCAGGTGGCTGTAGTCGTGGGTGCCGGCCGGTGCGTTGTCGATCACCACCCGGGCATCGACGGCGATCGCACCCTGGGCATCGACGATGATGGGGTTGATGTCCATCTCGCGCAGCTGGGGCAGCTCGCAGACCATTTCAGAGACGCGCAGCAACACCTGTTCCAGGGCCTCCCGGTCGACCGCATCGGCGCCTCGCCAGTCACCCAGGGTTTCGGCCACGCGCGATCGCTCGATCAGCCGACGGGCCAGGAACTGGTTCAGCGGGGGCAGTTCCATGGCGCGGTCATCGATCAGCTCGATCATGGTGCCGCCGGCCCCGAAGGCGATCACCGGACCGAAGGGGTCGTCGGTCACCAGGCCGACGCAGATCTCGCGCCCGCGCTGCGCCGGTGCCATCTTCTGGATGGTCACGCCATTGATGCGGGCACCGGGCTGGGCCTTGCCGACCGCCTGGATCATGCTGTTGTAGACGTCGCGCACCACGGTGGCGTTGCGCACGTTCAGGGCCACACCGTTGACGTCCGACTTGTGGCTGATGTCGGGCGAGTCGATCTTGAGCGCCACCGGGTAGCCCAGCTGGGTGGCGATCATCATGGCCTCGTTGGCGCTGCGGGCCAGGATGGTCTGGGTGACCGGGATGTGGAAGGCCGAGAGCAGGGCCTTGGATTCCATCTCGGTGAGCACCTTGCGCCGCTCGGCCAGCACGTTTTCGATGATCAGGCGGGCACCTTCGACATCGGGTTTGGCCAGGTTCGACAGGGGTGGCGGTGTCTGCTGCAACAGCTGCTGGTTCTGGTAGAAGCTGGCGATGTTGCCGAACGCGCCGACCGCGGCCTCGGGGGTGCGGAAACTCGGGATGGCAGCGGCGGCCAGCACCTGGCGCGCCTCGCCCACCGAGGCATCGCCCATCCAGCAGCTGAGCAGTGGCTTGCTCAGGTGCGTCTTGGCCTCGGCCATGGCACGGGCGATTTCGGTGGCGTCGACACCCGACTTGGGGGAGTGCACGACCAGAATGCCGTCCACCGCCTTGTCACGCCCGGCGGCGTCGATGGCGGTGCGGTAGTGCGCCGGGCTCGCCTCCTCGGACAGGTCCAGCAGGTCGGTCAGCGAGGCCAGAGCGGGCAGCTGGGGTGCGATTTCGCGCGCCAGCTCGGGGCTGATCGGCCCGAGTTGCAGCCCGATCTCGCTGGCCCAGTCGGCGGCCAGCACCCCCGGCCCGCCACCATTGGTGATGATGTTCAGCCGTTTGCCGACCGGTCGGTAGCGCGAGGCCAGGCATTTGGCGGCCGAGAACAGCTCGACGAAGGAACGCACCCGCACCGCACCGGCGCGGCGCAGCGCGGCATCGAACACGTCGTCGCTGCCGACGATGGCACCGCTGTGGGTCTGGGCTGCCTGGTTGCCACCCTGCTTGCGCCCTGCCTTGAGCACCACCACCGGCTTGGCATTGGCGGCAGCGCGCAGCGCACTCATGAAGCGGCGTGCGTTGGCGATGCCCTCCATGTAGACCACGATGCTGTGGGTCTGGGCGTCGTTGGCCAGGAAGTCCAGCACCTGGGCAATGTCCACCGAGGTGTGGGGGCCCAGCGACACCACGGCCGAGAATCCGACCGAATTCTGAGTTGCCCAGTCGAGGATGGAGGCGGTCAGTGCCCCTGACTGCGACACCAGCGCCAGCGAGCCGGTGGCCGCCAGCGGGCCGGCCACGCTGGCATTGAGGCCGGCCCGCGGCCGCTGGATGCCCAGGCTGTTGGGTCCGAGCATGTGCATGCCGTGGCGGCGCGCCACGCGGTGCATGTCGGCTGCCTTGTCAGGGCTGACACCGCTGCCCACCACCAGTGCGGCGCGGCACTTGATGCGGCCGGCCACCTCCAGCGCCTGGATGACGTCGTCCTGGGGCAGCGCGATGATGGCCAGATCGGCCCGGGTCTGTGCCAGGTCGGCCAGGGTGCCGGTGGTGTGGATGTCGATGAACACCAGCTGCCCGGCGTAGCGCTGGGCCCGCAAAGCGGCACTGACGGATTGGGCCAGTGCGAAGCGCGGGTCCGGGGAATCCTTGGGACCGGCAAATACCGCAATCGACTCGGGCAGGAACAGGGGGGAGAGGTAGTGTTTGTCCATGATCAGGTGCAGGCCGGCAGCCGGCCTACCCTCAGGGGCGGACCGGCAGGGCCAGGATTCAACAGTTGTTTATCGGCCACCCGCGTGTCGGGCGGGTGACGGGCCGACAGCCGGTCGGATCGGGGCTCAGTCGGCGCCGATGAGGACCCGCACATGCGCAGCGACGCTGCGCGCCAGCGGACTGAGGACATAACCGCCCTCCAGGCAGGAGATCACCCGGCCGCGGCTGTGGCGCTGGGCCACGGCCATGAGCTGCTGGGTGACCCAGGCATAGTCGGCCTCGACCAGGCCGAGGTTGCCCATGTCGTCTTCGCGGTGGGCATCAAAGCCGGCCGAGATGTAGATCATCTCGGGTGCGAAGGCGTCCAGGGCGGGGATCCAGTGCTCGGACACGGCCGCGCGGAAGGCGTCGCTGCCCGAGCGGCTGGGCAG
>JALOSN010000230.1 GCA_025458415.1 Hydrogenophaga sp. | reverse complement strand
GGGTCCTGGTGGGCGATGCCGGTGTAGCCGATCCGGGCCTGTTCGCCATCAAACCGCGTCTCCCGTTCGCGGCGGCTGATGTCGGTGAAGAGGTCCGGGTGCAGTCCGGTGGCATGCAGCTGTCCGGCGCTGCGCTGAGTACGGCTGCCGATCATGAAGGCGCTGACGCGCATCTGGGCCTGGTACGCCACGCCGTCGTGCTGCCAGTCGAGGGTTCCGGTGGCCTGATAGCTCATGCCCCTGGACTGGCCGCTGACGTTGTACTCCAGGCGTGCACTGGCCGGTGGCCTGGCCGGCGGCAGCCCCTGGGTACGGAACGCGGGCAGGGTCTGCTTGGCACGCGGGGCGGGCGGTTCGGCGGACGGGCTGTCAATCGTCGTTGGCTGGGCTGCAACGCCAGGCGGGGCCAGTCGGGTCGCCGATGCTTCAAGGGACGGGCTGCCCTGGGTCGACGTGGCAGGCAGTGGCGCTTCGGTGGCCGTGACGACCGGCTCCGGCATGGCTACCCCGATGGAGATCGGCTCGCTGGCGGGCGCCTCAGGGTCCGGTGGGACGACCTGAAGGGCCACGGGTTCAGGTGCCTCGGGCGTCGGTGGTGCCTGAACAGGAGTTAGGCTTCGGACCGGCGCCTGCGGTGGCGGTGGCGGCGGTGGTGGGGGAGGCGGCGGTACCAGCAGCCAGCGGACGGAACTGCGCTCGACGGCGGGCCGAGCCGCCTGCGCGGGACCCGCTGCCGCTGCGGGATCCAGGCGGTCCGCAGCGGCATCCGTCGCCGATGCCACGCTCCGGTCGGTCGGATCGAGTCCGTCGGACCAGGTTGGCCAGCCTGTCAGCAGGACCAGATGCAGTCCGAGTACCGCCAGTGTCAGCAGGGTCAGGCGCCCGACGGGCGGGCCTTGCGGCGGCATCGGCAGGGTGGTGCTCACCGGACGCTCAGGCCGATGGACGGTGGCCGAGGTCGCTGCTGAGACGCCGCGCACAACGGAGGAGGGCGGTGGCGGGTGTGCCCTTCCAGTCGGTATCCAGCGTGGCAACGGAACCCAGCACCACCAGGCCGAGCACCAGCCGACCCTGGACATCGAACACCGGTGCACAGAATCCACCGATGCCCGGGATCAGACTGTGCACCACGCGACCCATGCCATGCCGACGCGTTTCTTCCAGCACCGCCTGCACGTCGGCCAGGGTGCGCGGCACGTCCTGCAGGGGTGTGCCGTTGCGGGGCAGCTGCCTGAGCCGGGCCAGCTCCTCCCGGATCATGGGGTTCACCCGTTGGGCATCCCGGCCCTCCTGGTCCATGAAGGCGGCAAAGCAGCGGCCGGTGGCCGAGGTCACCAGAGGCATGACGTCGCCCAGGCGCAAGGTCACTGGCACGGTCTGCGGCGCCTCGGCCCAGTGCACCATGGTCGGTCCGTGGTTGCCCCAGACGGCAATCGCCAGCGTGTGGCCCGTTTCCGTGAGCAGGGCGGGAATGCGCTCGCGCGCCAGCCGCACCGCGTCGATGCGGCTGAGGCTGGCCAGGCCCAGGCGCAGGGCCGCCGGGCCGAGGTCATAGCGGGTGCTGACCGGGTCCTGGGCCACCAGCCCCATGCGCTGGAAGCTCACCAGGTACCGGTGGGCCTTGGCGGCACTCATGCCGGCAGCCGCCGCCAGGTCGCGCAGCATCATCGGGCCGCTGGCTTCGGCCATGGCATTGAGCAGCTCGAACCCGACCTCGACCGACTGGATACCGGCCCGGGACGGGGCGTCCTCATCGGTTGCGTCGTCGTGCACCGTTCGAGCCGGGTTGCGATGGAGGTCGGTCGTGTCTGCCATGGTGAAATAGGGGAGATGGGGCCGGTGGGAGGAGCCAACCGGCCCCCATCGGTCTGAGCTTACGGATAGGCTAATCTATTTCGCTATTCGTAATCAACGGACATTCGCACACCGAGCATGCTGGGCACGGACCCGCAGGAGATGACATGAAACTCGCCACCTACAAGGATGGTTCGCGCGACGGCCAGCTGGTTGTTGTCTCGCGCGACCTGTCGACCGCACATTATGCGACCGGTATCGCCCACCGGCTGCAGCAGGTGCTGGACGACTGGAACTTCCTGGCGCCGCAACTGGAGGACCTCTACCTCACCGTGAACCAGGGCAAGGCGCGCCATGCGTTCCCGTTCGAGCCGGCCATGTGCATGGCGCCGTTGCCGCGGGCCTACCAGTGGGCCGACGGCTCCGCCTACCTCAACCACGTCGAGCTGGTGCGGGCCGCGCGCAACGCCGAAGTGCCGGCCAGTTTCTACGATGATCCGCTGATGTACCAGGGCGGCAGCGATGACCTGCTCGGGCCTTGCGATCCGGTGGTGGTGCCCAGCGAAGGGTTCGGCATCGACTTCGAGGCCGAGATTGCCGTCATCACAGGAGACATCCCGATGGGTGTCACGCCGGAGCAGGCACTCGACGGGATCCGGCTGCTCATGCTGGTCAACGACGTGTCGTTGCGCAACCTGATTCCGGACGAGCTGGCCAAGGGCTTCGGATTTTTCCAGAGCAAGCCTGCCACCGCATTCAGCCCGGTCGCCGTGACGCCCGACGAACTCGGCGATGCCTGGCAGGGCGGGCGCGTGCACCTGAGCCTGCAAAGCACCTGGAACGGGCGCCGGGTCGGCATCTGTGATGCCGGCCCCGAGATGGGTTTTCACTTCGGGCAGCTGATTGCCCACATCGGCAAGACCCGCCGCGTTCGTGCCGGCTCCATCGTGGGTTCGGGCACGGTCAGCAACCGGGCGGTCGAGGTGGACGGACGCAGGCAGTGGCCCAAGGGCTATTCGTGCATTGCCGAAAAGCGGGCCATCGAAACCATCCTCGACGGACAGCCCTCCACCGCCTACATGAAGTTCGGCGACACCATCCGCATCGAGATGAAGGGCAAGGACGGACAGAGCGTGTTCGGCGCCATCGACCAGGTGATTGCGCCCCTGCAGCCGGCCGAGCCGGCCTGAACAGGCAGCGGCCGTCTGGCGCCCGTCAGGCCCGGATGCGGCCGTCCGAGGTGATCATCGAGAGTTCGGCGAAGCTCGATGCCACGTGGTTGGTGGGGCTGAAGGACACGTTGAAGCCCCCCATGGAAAAGTCCCGGATGCCTTCGAGGCCGCTGATCAGGGCGTCCCGGGTCATGCGGCCGCCGGCGCGGCGAAGGCCCTCGGCGAACAGCTTGGCCGCCATGAAACCTTCAAGACTCGAGTAGTTGGCCTGGACCTGGTTGCCTCCCTGGGCGATGGCGGCCAGGAACTCGCGCGTGATCGGCCTGGACGGGCTGTACGGCGAGGGCACCACCTGGGAGATCGCCACCCCGGCGCCGTCCTTGCCCAGGGCATCGGCCAGGGCCTGCGTGCCGACAAACGACACGTTGTAGAACGTACCACCGTAACCGGCCCGCCGGGCGGCCTTGATGTAGGCCGCACACGAGGCGTAGGCGCTGATCTGGACCACCGCGTCCGGCCGTGCGGCATTGATGGTGGCCACCGCCTGTGCGACATCGACCGAGTTGCGTTCCACGGTGCCGGTGGCCACCGGCTCAAGGGAGCGCTTGGACAGGGCCAGCACGGTGCCGTCCAGACCGGCGCGACCATAGGCGTCGTTCTGGTGGAACACGGCAATGCGCTTGAGCCCCAGGTTGGTCAGCTGGCGCACGATGAGTTCGGTCTCGTCGTTGTAAGACGCGCG
>JALOSN010000229.1 GCA_025458415.1 Hydrogenophaga sp. | reverse complement strand
GCGGCCTGCCGCTCGACCTCCACGGTCCCGATCTCCACGCCATCGGGGTGGTGCGCCACCTCGCCACCCAGGGCATGGGCCAGCAGCTGGTGTCCGTAGCAGATGCCCAGCACCGGCAGGCCGGCCTGGACGGCGGCTTGCAGCCAGGGCACCAGGGCCTCGCTCCAGGGCTCGCGCTCGCTGACCATGCTGTGCGAGCCGGTGATGACCACCCCGGCGATCTGCCCGTGGCCGGGCGGCTCACCGTGCACCCGCGCGTCGTGCACCGCCACCGGCAGCTCACCCGCCATCAGGCCGTCGGCCACCCAGTGTTCAAAATCGCCCAGCCGCTCGCGGATGGACGCGTGGGTGGATCCGGTCTTGAGGATGAGGATGGGCAGCGGGCGCGACATGCCCGGATTATGCGATCGGGGGCCGCACAACGGACCCATGAAAGGGCGAAGCCGCCAGCCCCGGAGGGCTTGGCGGCTTCTGTGACCGGGCGTTATCCCCGGTCAGTGCAACAGGGCCATCGGGCTCGACGGCAGTTCCTCGGCGTCGTAGTCGGGGTGATGCTCGACGAAGAATCTCAGCTTCTGGTCCAGCCGGGCCACGCGCTGATGGGCTTCGTGTTCGCAGTGGTGCTTGGAGATCAGGTTGAACAGCTTGGCGCGCAGGAACCACAGGTCCTTGGGGCTCTGGCAGGAGATCAGGGCGGCGTGCAGGCGGGTGCGCACCGGATCCTGGATGTCGGCCATGGCGGCGTGGAACTCATCGACCAGGAAGTCAAGCTCGAGCACCTGTGTGTCGTGGTAACTCGTCTTGCGGGACTTGAAAACATGCTGAGCTCCGTTGCGATCACCACCGGAGACCATCCCCGGTTCAAGCTCAACTTCGGCAGGGCGGGCGTGATCTTGAGCACGCGGCGACGGTCCTGCGGGCCCCTGCCGACGGGCGGTCGGGTCCATCAAACCAAGGTCATCAAGCCCCGCGTCGCGGGGGGGCTGTCCTCATGCAAAAGCACTCACCACCCGCAGCACCTCGGCGCCGTAGGCTTCGCGCTTTTTCTGGCCGATGCCGGCGATGCCGTCCAGGTCGGACAGGCGGGTGGGCAGTGCAGCGGCAATGCCGCGCAGGGTCGAGTCGTGAAAGATGACAAAGGCCGGCAGGTTGTGCTCGCGCGCGACCTCGGCCCGCCAGGCCTTGAGGGCGTCCAGGCATTCGCGCCCTGCCAGCGGCAGTGGGGTGCCGTCGGGTGCGGTGGCTTCACGCGGGGTCCGTCGGCTGCGGGTGACGCTGCCCTTGGCAGTGGCCTCGCGCAGCCAGACGGGACTCTCACCGCGCAGGATGGCGCGCGCCGCATCGGCCAGGTGCAGCGTGTTGTAGGGCGCGTCGTCCACCCGGATGGCTTCGCGGGCGATCAGGTGGCGCAGCAGGGCCCGCCACTGGGATTCGTTCAGGTCGGCGCCGATGCCGAACGTGCTGAGCTGATCGTGCCCGTACTGGGCGACCTTGTCGGTGCGCTTGCCGCGCAGGATGTCCATGATGTGCCCGGCGCCGAAGGCACTCCCGCTGGCCTGCTGCACGCGGTAGATGCACGAGAGGAGCTTGCGCGCGGATTCGGTGGCGTCCTGCAGCGCGGGCGGGTTCAGGCAGTTGTCGCAATTCATGCAGACAGGGCGGAACCGCCCCGCCGCCGGGCCGCCCCAAGGCGGGGCAGCCCCCTCGGGGGGCAGCGACCCGTGCAACGGCGGAGCGTGGGGGCTCAGGTACTGCTCGCCGAAGTACGACAGCAGCCGCACCCGCCGGCAATCGCTGGCCTCGGCCAGACCCAGCAGGGCGTCGAGCTTGCCGCGCAGCACCTGCTTGAACTCGTCGCCCGCCGGGCTTTCGTCGATCATGCGGCGCTGGTTCACCACGTCCTGCAGGCCGTAGGCCATCCAGGCGTTGGCGGCCTCGCCGTCCCGGCCGGCCCGGCCGGTTTCCTGGTAGTAGCCCTCGATGTTCTTGGGCATGTCCAGGTGCGCCACGAAACGCACGTCGGGCTTGTCGATGCCCATGCCGAAGGCGATGGTGGCCACCATGATCAGCCCGTCCTCACGCAGGAAGCGGTCCTGGTGGCGCTGGCGCACGGCCGACTCCAGCCCGGCGTGGTACGGCAGCGCATTCAGGCCGTGGGCCACCAGCTGCGCGGCCACGTCTTCCACCCGCTTGCGCGACTGGCAGTAGACGATGCCGGCGTCGTGGCCATGGGCGTGCGTGTGCTCGTCGCGGATGAAGCGCAGCAGCTGCTCGGTGCCGTCCTTGCGCTCGACCAGGCGATAGCGGATGTTGGGCCGGTCGAAGCTGCTGACGAAGCGTTGTGCGTCCTGCAGCTGCAGGTGGGTGACGATGTCCTCGCGCGTCAGGCCGTCGGCGGTCGCGGTCAGGGCGATGCGGGGCACGCCGGGGTAGCGCTCGGCCAGCTGCGCCAGCTCGCGGTATTCGGGTCGGAAATCGTGGCCCCACTGGCTCACGCAGTGCGCTTCGTCGATGGCGAACAGCGACAGCTGGCCGCGCTCATGCAGCGCGTCCAGCTGGGCCAGGAAGCGCGGCGTGTTCAGCCGCTCGGGGGCCACGTACAGCAGGGTCAGGACGCCCTGGCGCAGGCGGCGCTCCACGTCCTGTGCCTCGTCGGACGACAGGCTGGAGTTCAGGAAGGCCGCTTCCACGCCGGCTTCGAGCAGCGCGCCCACCTGGTCATGCATGAGGGCGATCAGGGGCGAGACCACGATGCTCACGCCCCTGCCTTCACGCTGGCGCACGATGGCGGGAATCTGGTAACACAGGCTCTTGCCGCCGCCGGTGGGCATCAGCACCAGGGCGTCGCCGCCCTCGCTGACGTGGGTGACGATGGCCGCCTGCGGCCCGCGAAAGGCGTCGTAGCCGAAGACCTCCTGCAACACGCCGGCGCAGGCTTCCAGCACCTCGCCTTCGGCGGAGATGTCAATCATGGCCAGCGGTCACATCTGTTCCCAGGGCAGCCCATCATGGCGCCAGCCATTGAGCGTGCTGCGCTTGAACTGGTCGTTCAGGTCACCCTCGAAGCCATGCACCACGTGGGCCACTTTGGTGAACCCCGCCTGCTCCAGCGCCTGGCCGGCGTCCAGCGTGCGTTTGCCGCTGCGGCAGATCAGCAGCACCGGCCGGTCCCTCCCGCCGGCCTCCTTTTCCACCGCCGCGGCAAAGCGCACCGGGTCGGGGGTCAGGTCGGGGTATTCGTACCAGGGGATGTTCTCGACCCCGGGCGGTCGGCCCACGTACAGCGACTCGATCTCCATGCGCACGTCGACGAACAGGGGCGGCTCCTCGCCGGCAGCCGCACGGCGTTCGGTCTCGGCCTGCAGCCAGGCCCAGGCGTCTTTCGGAGACAGGTGCTTCATGGCCGGTATTGTCGGTCATGCGCCAGGGGCATACCTCACCAGGTATGGTCGCGGTGCTTTCCTACAATAGCGGCATGAACACGCCCGCCTACACCCGCGCCCAGGCGCTGCCCGACATCCTCCAGCACCGCATCGCCATCCTGGACGGCGCCATGGGTACCATGATCCAGCGGTTCAGGCTGGATGAGGCGCAGTACCGCGGCGAGCGCTTCAAGGACTTCCACAAGGACGTCAAGGGCAACAACGAACTGTTGAGCCTGACGCGCCCGGACGTGATCCGCGACATCCACGAGGGCTATCTGGCCGCCGGGGCCGACATCATCGAGACCAACACCTTCGGCGCGACGACCATTGCGCAGGAAGACTACGACATGGCCGACCTGGCCTACGAGATGAACCTGGCCTCGGCCCGCATTGCCCGCCAGGCCTGCGACAAGTACAGCACGCCCGAC
Organism: Hydrogenophaga sp.; assembly: GCA_025458415.1. Taxonomy (GTDB): domain Bacteria; phylum Pseudomonadota; class Gammaproteobacteria; order Burkholderiales; family Burkholderiaceae_C; genus Hydrogenophaga. Next base: position 1,213 of record JALOSN010000229.1, on the reverse strand, counting down.
AAGCCCCGCTTCGTGGCCGGTGCCCTGGGCCCCACACCCAAGACCGCCAGCATCAGCCCCGACGTGAACGACGCCGGCGCCCGCAACGTCAGCTTCGAGCAGCTGCGCGCAGCCTACCTGGAACAGATCCGGGGCCTGGTCGAGGGCGGCGCCGACGTGCTGCTGGTCGAAACCATCTTCGACACCCTCAACGCCAAGGCCGCGCTGTTCGCCATCGACGAGTTCTTCGAGGCAAGCGGCGAGCGCCTGCCGGTGATCATCAGCGGCACGGTGACCGACGCCTCGGGCCGCATCCTCAGCGGCCAGACCGTGACCGCCTTCTGGGCCAGCGTGCGCCACATCCAGCCGCTGGCCGTGGGCCTGAACTGCGCGCTGGGCGCCACGCTGATGCGCCCCTACATCCAGGAACTGGCCAAGGTGGCGGGTGACACCTTCATCAGCTGCTACCCCAATGCCGGTCTGCCCAACCCCATGAGCGACACCGGCTTCGATGAGACGCCGGACGTGACCAGCCGTCTGCTCAAGGAGTTTGCCGACGAGGGCCTGGTGAACATCGTCGGCGCCATCCACGACGCGGTGGGCGCTGCCCGGCCACGGGGTGTGGGGCGCCAGCCGTTCTACCGCGAAGAGACCGAGGCTTCCGCGGCCTGAGTCAGCCGGGTCGACCGTCAGGTGCCGGACACCCGCCGCAGGCCTGGCCCCGCACGAGCCACCACCCGATGACCGTCGTTCGCCGATGCTGGGCCCTGGTGCTGGCCGGCGTGCTCTTCACCAGCGCGAACGCAACCGATGTCAGGCTGCGCCTGATCGGGTTCCAGGCCGTGCCCACAGGCAGTCTGTACGAGGGCATGGAGTTTGGCGGCATCTCGGGCATCGACCGCCTGGCCGATGGCCGCTTTGTGGCGATCTCCGACGACCGAGGTGGTGAGCGCGGCGCGCCCCGCTTCTACCGGCTGGCGCTGGACTACGACGCTGGCGGGTTCCACGGCGTGCGCATCCTGGAACACGTCTTCATGCTGCGCCCCGATGGCAGCGGATTTGCCGCCGATCAGCGCACGGTGGACCCGGAGGACATCCGGGTCGCGCCCAACGGCCACCTGTACTGGAGCAGTGAGGGCATCTGGAGCCTGAGCCCGTCGCGGCGCCAGCAACCCTTTGTGCGCGAGATGGGGCCGGACGGCCGCCATGTGCGCGAGTTCGCCCTGCCGTCGGC
>JALOSN010000228.1 GCA_025458415.1 Hydrogenophaga sp. | reverse complement strand
GATGCCCTGGCGATCGCGCTGCGCACGGCCCAGCATGCCGAAAGCCTGGGTTTTGTCCGCTACTGGCTGGCAGAACATCACAACATGAGTGGCATCGCGAGCTCGGCCACGGCGGTGCTGGTGGGGCACATCGCGGGCGGTACCCGAAGCATCCGCGTGGGCTCGGGCGGGGTGATGCTGCCCAACCATGCCCCGCTCGTGGTGGCTGAAGCCTTCGGCACACTGGCCGAGTTGTACCCCGGGCGCATCGACCTTGGGCTCGGGCGTGCACCGGGCACCGATCCACTCACCATGCGTGCCCTTCGACGCGACAGGGTCGAGTCTGAGCAGGATTTCCCGCGGGACGTCGCCGAATTGCAGCGGCTTCTGGCGCCTGCAGAGCCGGGACAAAGGCTGATCGCCATGCCCGGGGCCGGGACGGAAGTACCGATATGGCTGCTCGGATCGAGCCTGTTCTCGGCCCAGCTGGCGGCCGAACGTGGACTGCCATATGCCTTCGCGTCTCACTTTGCTCCCCGCTACCTTCTGCAGGCGCTGGAGATGTACCGGCACAACTTCCGTCCGTCGAAGCACCTGTCGAAACCCTATGCCATTGTGGGCGTACCGCTGGTTGCTGCGCCCACCGATGAGGAGGCCGAGTTCCTGGCGAGCAGCACCTACCAGAGAGTGCTGGGCATCCTGACAGGGCGTCGTGGCCAGTTGCCCGCGCCGGTCGAGAACTACATGGCTCGCCTGCACCCCCAGGAGCGCTCGGCGATATCGGACTTTCTGGCCTGTGCCGTGGTGGGCGGACCCGAAACGGTACGCGAGGGCCTGCAGGTCCTGGCCGACCGCACGGAGGCCGATGAGTTCATGCTGGTCAGCGATGTGTTCGATCCGGCCCTTCGGCTCCGTTCGCTCAGCATCGCTTCAGACGTGGTGAAAAGGGCTGCCGCGGCGGCGGCAGCCGGTTGAACCTCACTGCCGGGTGAGCACTTCCTCGTAGAACGACGTCGGGTAACCTTGTGCATCTCTGCCCTCGTCGGGATCCCCGATGCGCAGCAGATTCCCGGTGACGGCGAGCACAACCCGGCCATCGCCCTGATCGGAGGTGCCGGTGAAGCGCTCTGCGGGCAGCCCGGCGACGGTCGAAGGCCCGACCAGGGTCAGGTTCAGGTTGGTCAACGCACGCTCTTCCCTAACGCTCGGCCCGGAGCATGAAGTGCCCAGGTAGGCATAGGCAATCACGTCACCGGAGAGGCTGTTGGGCGAGGTCTTTCTGAAGTCGGCGCGGAGGTGGGCCGATGCCCCGCTTTCTGCGACACAGCGACTGAGCCAGGTGCCGACGTATTTGGCAACCGGATCGCTGGACGGGTCACCAGGCAAAGGGTCGTCGTTGCCGCCCCCGCAGGCCGACAGTACGGCCATGCAAACCGTGACGGCCGATATCTTGAAGGTGCGCAGCGCTTGGGTGGATTTCATGTTATGGGATCTCCCGGAGTCAGGTGAGGTCAATGTGCCGGCAGCGTCAGAAGGACCCTGATGCTGCCTTCACCTGACCATTTTGCATGGATACGGATCAGGTCACGAAGATTTACACGCCATCAGCGGCTTGGCCATCGCAACAACCGAATCCGGGCGTCAGGGCATGGCCGCGTTTCCGCGCACCATGGACATCACCTTGTTCATATCAAGCGATGCGGCGGTCTGCTGGATCTGCGGCAGGTACCGTGCCTGCATCTGCTTGGCCGGGCCCAGGAGGTCCTGAAAGGTCTCCTTCAGCAGCGCCGTGGACATCACCCGTCCGCCCGCGTAGTAGCGCTTGGCAACCTGACCCAGTGCGTAGGTGGTGGCAAAGGAGAAAGCCATCCCGGTGCCGGCACGTGCCAGACCGCCGACGGTGCGCCCGGCCACCTTGCCCACCAGGCCTCCCAGCAGCTTGCGCCCGAACTGCTCGATGTACTGCGACGCGAGGCCGACACCCACGGTGGCGATGAACTCGCGCACATGGCCTTGGTCCAGCTCCACCCCATATGCCTTGCCGATGCCATGCACCATCTTCACCTGCAGTGGAATGATGGCCATCGAGGCCCACGACTGGGGCAGAAGCTCCAGCGCCCCGTTGAGCAAGGCGCTGTTGAGGATGCTCTTGTCAACCTTTGCGCTCAGCGCTTCGTCGTTCATGGCGGCGGCGGTGGCTGGCGCCGGCACAGGAGCTGGCACAGCCGCTGGCACTGCGACAGCAGGCGCAACCGCACTGGCTGTGGCGGCGATCAACGCCTGTTCCTGGGCCTCCACTTCGGCCACCACCCCTGATTCAAGTTTGAGGGCCACCCTCAGCTTTGCCAGAAAGGCCCGCTCGGTCTCTGTCTGCTGACCGTCGGCGTCACACACGCCGACGGCCATTTCGTAGGCGAGTTGGCGCAGCTCGGGGGCCTGGAGTGCGGACGCCACACCGTCCAGGTTCACACGCTTGAGCAGCACATCCTGGTAGAGCCGGGGCAGTTCAAGACCGGACTGCCCGTCATCCAGCGTGGAGGCCAGTTGCCGGATGGCCTGTCGCTCGGCTTCCGCCTTCTGTCCGTCGGCAAAGGCGGCCATCAGGGCGAGGGTCAGAATGGCTTGCTGGTCATGCTGGTTCATGGGGCCTGTATCTCCGGTGGGTGGAATGGTCTGGATGGTAGCGGTGGATGGATCATCCTGCCGTCAACAGGTTCCAGGCCTCAGGCAGCCACCTTCGGTCCAGATCAACCGACGAGTGCACCGTCCTCCCCCCGCGGGATGGACGCCAGCGCCACCGCCTCAGCTTCGGGCCACGTCGATGGCGTCCTGTGTCGAGCGGAGAATGCCCCGCACCAGAGGAAACATCTCGCCGATCGCATCCAGCAGGCTGCCCACCGTCAGGCTGCACACCCAGAGAAGGTGGGTCTGGCCGGCCGTGCAATGGGACTGGCCTTGCGGAACCACGGGACGGTGTGCCAGGCTCTGGCGCACCGCGGCGCTCAGCCCCTCAAGTTCCATGATCTTCAACCGTGCCGGCTGCGATGTGGACGTCATGCCCATGCGGGACCAGTAGGCCATGGCCACCTGCTCCACGAACACCCGGTCCATGGAAGCCGACATCACCTCGCTGACCCAGGGCACCAGAGGGCTCAGATGTGCTTTTGTGGCATCGTCCGACAGCACCCAGTCGACCAGGGACGTGGTCTGTTCCAGAAATGCCGCCAGGGCGGTCTTGAAGCTTTCGAATTGTTCGTCGTCGTTCATGCGCGTTCCTTTGCCTTCCTGTGATAGGACATCCGGCCACCCTGCCGGCCGTCTGTGGTTGGATATCGGCAAGCCGGCGGGAAACTTGGGGCCTGAAGCGACCATCAAAGTCCCGATGGCCCGTTGGCCTGATAATTCGGCGGTCTGTCATGCCCTCGCTGGTGCGAGCTGGCAGGGGATGCCACGCCACAAGCACGAACCCGACACATGAGCGATCCGTCCAATTCCAGCCCGCCCAGTCACGAGCCCCGTCCACTGCTGGATTTGCTGGTCAGCCTGCTGATTCCCTCGCTGATTCTCATGAAGCTCAGCGGTGAATCGGATCTGGGGGCCGACGGTGCCCTGGTGCTTGCCTTGCTGTTCCCGCTGGGCTGGGGCGCATTCGAACTGTTTCGATACCGCAAATTCAATTTCATCGCGCTGCTGGGCCTGGTCAGTGTCCTGCTGACCGGCGGCATCGGACTGCTCAAACTGAGCAGCCAGTGGCTGG
>JALOSN010000012.1 GCA_025458415.1 Hydrogenophaga sp. | reverse complement strand
TACTGTCTGTTCTACAAGCCGGGCTATTACCTGGCCAACCCGCTGGAGATCTTTGCTGTCTGGGAAGGCGGCATGAGCTTCCATGGCGGGCTGATCGGTGTCGTGCTGGCCATGGTCTGGTTTGCGCGCTCGCGGCGACGTCCCTGGCTGCAGGTGATGGACCTGGTGGCTCCCTGTGTGCCCACAGGCCTTGCAGCCGGGCGCATCGGCAACTTCATCAACGGTGAGTTGTGGGGTCGGGTGGCCGATCCGTCGCTGCCTTGGGGGATGGTGTTCCGGGGTGCCGGAGACCTGCCTCGCCATCCGTCGCAGATCTATCAGTTCCTGCTGGAAGGGTTGTTGCTGTTCGTGTTGCTCTGGCTGTATGCGCGCAAACCCAGGGCCGTGGGACAGGTCAGCGCGGCCTTCCTGGTCGGCTACGGCCTGCTGCGCTTCGTGGCAGAGTTCTTTCGCGAGCCCGATGCCCACCTCGGCTTGCTCGGGTGGGGCATGAGCATGGGTCAGTGGTTGTGTGTGCCCATGGTGCTGGGCGGCGCCGTGCTGTGGGTCTGGTTTGCCCGGCAGGCTGCAGGAGCCCGCGCGTGAGCGGGCAGATTCTTTCGCATGTCGACGAGGGTGTGCTGCGGGTGGTCATCAGCCACCCACCCAGATTCAATGCCATGGACCGTTTCATGTGGCGCTGCCTGCGTGAGACTTTCACCGAGCTGCGGGGACACGGCGACATCCTGGCTGTCGTGGTCGAGGGTGAGGGTGGCCACTTCTGTGCCGGTGGCGACATTTCCGAGTATCCGGAGTTTCGCTTCGACGAAGCAGCCCTGCGGTCCTTTCATGAGGAAGACGTCTGGCCCGCGCTTCAGGCACTGATCGATTGTGATCTGCCGGTGGTGGCTGCGATCACGGGCAACTGCATGGGCGCGGGGGTTGAGATCGCCAGTTGCTGCGACATGCGTTTGGCCAGCGAATGCGCTCGCTTCGGTGCGCCCATCGCCCGGCTCGGATTCCCTATGGCGCCGCGAGAGGCCCAGCTGGTGGCACGCGCGGTGGGTGAGCTGACCGCCCGTGAAATGCTGCTTTCGGCCGCTGTGCTGGGTGCCGCGGAAATGAAAGCACGCGGCTTTCTCAACCGGGTGGTTCCTGCGCAAGACCTGATCGCGGAGCTGGATCATCTGCTGCTGGCCATGCGATCGCTCAGTCCGATGGCGGCCCGGTTGAACAAGCAGGCCTTGCGGGCACTTTCGGCCGGGCAGCCGATGGCCGACCTGGTGGCCACCGCTTACGGCTACGCCGGCGAACGCGACCACCGGGAGGGCGTGATGGCCTTCCTGGAGAAGCGTCCGGCCGCTTTCACCTGAACGAAGACCGACGTTGTCGTCATGACCGAAAACCACAACCTGTTTGTCGCCCTCAGGCGATCCTGGCCGGAAGATGAAGACGGCATCGCGCTGGAGGTGGTTGACGGCCCCGCAGCGGGCCTGGGGTATTCCTGGCGCGATCTGGACCGGGCCAGTGCCATGATGGCCAACCTGCTGGATTCGCTGGAACTGCCTGTCCGATCCCGCATCGCCGTCCAGGTGGAAAAGTCGGTCGAATCGCTGATCCTCTACCTGGCCACCTTGCGCGCCGGTCTGGTCTACCTGCCGCTGAACACCGCCTACCAGAGCGCCGAGATCGGCTATTTCATCGACAACGCCGAGCCGGCTGTCGTGGTCTGCAGCCCGAAGAACCACGGGTGGGTGTCCAAGATTGCCTTTTCAGGCAAGACCCGCCATGTCTTCACCCTCGGCGATGACCGAACCGGCAGCCTGCTGGATCGTGCCGCCCACCAGAGCGACCAGCATCAGCCCGCGGTCTGCGGAGCCGATGACCTGGCCGTGATCATCTACACCAGCGGCACCACGGGGCGCAGCAAGGGTGCCATGCTCAGCCACGGCAATATGTTGAGCAATGCCCGGGTGCTGCGTTCATACTGGGACTGGCAGCCTGGTGACGTCCTCATCCATGCGCTGCCGATTTTCCATGTGCATGGGCTGTTCGTGGCCATCCATGGGGCGCTCATCAACGGCAGCCCGATGCTCTGGCTGAACCGGTTCGACCCGGCAACCGTGGTATCGCTGTTTCCCCGGGCCACCGTATTCATGGGCGTGCCCACGCTGTATGTGCGCATGCTGGAGGACCCCCGCCTGACGCCCGAAGTGGCGGCTCGGATGCGCCTGTTCATCTCAGGCTCGGCACCTTTGCTCATCGAGACCTTCCGCGACTGGCAGCAACGTACCGGCCACACCATCCTGGAGCGCTATGGCATGAGCGAGACGGTCATGCTGACCTCCAACCCCTGCCAGCCGGATGCCCGTCATGGCGGCACTGCCGAACGGCGCGGCGGGACTGTGGGATTTCCGTTGCCCGGGGTCGATCTGCGCGTGGTCGATGACCACGGGCAGTCGGTGCCCACAGGTGAGATCGGCAACATTCAGGTGCGAGGTCCGAATGTCTTTCAGGGCTATTGGCGCATGCCCGAAAAGACTGCCGAGGAGTTCACCGCCGACGGTTTCTTCCGCACCGGGGATGTCGGCCGCATCGATGCCCAGGGCTATGTGACGATCGTCGGCCGCAGCAAGGATCTCATCATCAGTGGAGGCTACAACGTCTACCCGGCCGAGATCGAGGGTTTCCTCAACGATCTGCCGGGCGTGGCCGAAAGTGCGGTCGTGGGCGTGCCACACCCGGACTTCGGCGAGGTCGGGGTGGCGGTGCTGATTGCGCGGACCGGTGTCCCGCTGGATCCTGAACAGGTCATCGCCGAGCTCAAGACCCGCCTGGCCAACTTCAAGATTCCCAAGCGCTGCTACGTGGTCAGCGAACTGCCCCGCAACGCCATGGGCAAGGTTCAGAAGAACCTGCTGCGCGAGCGGTACAGGGGCGAGTTCGCCTGACTCAGCGCAGCACCAACACCGGGGTGTGGGAATGGGTCAGCACCTGCTGGGTTTCGCTGCCCAGCAGCAGGCGCTTGAGGCCCTTGCGGCCGTGTGAGGCCATGACGATCAGGTCGCATTTGTTGCGTTTGGCGGTCGCGATGATGGCCTCGGCGATCAGGTCCGACTTCACTGTGACCGGTTTGACCTTGACCTCGCGTGCCTGACCGGCGGATTTGACCGCGTTGACGGCTTCCATGGCCTCTTCCTGCCACTGTTTCTCGATGCGTGCCACCTCGGCAGCGGCCAGTGCCACGCCGCCTTCGAAATAGGTCTGCGGGTAGCGCGGCACCACTTTCAGGGCCACCACTTCCGCGCCGGTCAGGTCGGCCAGGTTGATGGCATGATCAACCGCCATCTTGGACAGTTTCGAGCCATCGGTGGCCACCAGGATGCGCTTGTACATGGTCTTCTCCTTTTCTGGGTTGATCGGGCGGACAATCGTTCAAGCATGGCGTCCAAGCGTCTGCCCTCATGGCTTCAGCCTACCTGCTGCAGCCTTCGGTCCGATTGACATAAATCAAGTGTGTGAAGTCTGAGCTGGATTACCCTCCACCCATGAACGAGGCTGCCACCGCGCCCCTGGCGGGGCTGACCCCATCAAGGTCCGTATCCGACACCACGGAATCGCGGGATACCCTGGCGGATGGGATTCTGGGTGGGCATCGTGGTCCGTTGACGGTCAATGACAGTTTTGCCGTTCTCGATGATCCGGTCGAACAGCGCGAATTCACCGAGTTCGAGGAGCAGGACGGCCAACCGAGTGCCCGATCGGTTCTGCTCGTGCAGGGCATGTACTGTGCAGCATGTGCTGACACGGTCGAGGCCGCCTTGCAGGGTGTCCCTGGCGTGCGGGTTGCACAGGTCCATGCCGCGACCCGACGCCTGACCATCCGGTGGGATCCTGCCGTCGCCCGGATGTCCGACCTCGCCAAGCGCGTGGGCCGTACCGGATACCGGCTTCTGCCCTTGCAGGAGGCGCTTTCGATCAGCCAGCGGCTGGCCGAGACACGCCAGGCACTCTGGCGTCTGTTCGTCGCCGGCTTCTGCATGATGCAGGTGATGATGTATGCGTGGCCTGCCTATGTGGCCGAGCCGGGTGAGATGCCGGCCGACATTGATCAGCTGTTGCGCTGGGCCAGCTGGGTGATCAGCCTGCCTGTGGTCTTCTTCGCCAGCGGTCCGTTCTTCAGCAATGCATGGCGGGACCTCAAGCTTGGCCGGATCGGCATGGACACGCCCGTCTCCGTCGGCATTCTGGTGACTTTTCTGGTTTCCTCTGCCGCCACTTTCGATCCGGCCGGTCCTTGGGGTGAAGAGGTCTGGTTCGACTCGCTCACGATGTTCGTCTTCTTTCTGCTGGGCGGCCGCTACCTCGAGTTCAAGGCGCGAGACCGCACCGCAGGAGCCCTGGACAGCCTGATGAACCGGCTCCCAGAGGTTTGTGACCGGATCAAGCCCGATGGCAGCCTGGAATCGGTTTCGGTTCGCCGTCTCGTGGTGGGCGATGTGGTGCGCATGCAGGCTGGCCAGGCTTTTCCCGGTGATGGCGAGGTGCTCAGCGAATCGGCCACGGTGGATGAAGCCTTGCTGACGGGTGAATCCCATCCGGTGCTGCGGCAGCGAGGAGAGAGCGTCGTAGCCGGCAGTTTCAATCTTGCGGGACCGGTGCAGGTGAAGCTGCAGCGTCTGGGCAAGGAGACCCGGTTTGCCCAGATCGTTGCCCTCATGGAGCAGGCCTCCACTGAAAAACCGCGACTGGCCATCCTGGCGGACCGCATTGCATCGCCCTTTCTGGTCCTGGTCATGCTGGCCGCCGCGTTCGCCTTCTGGTACTGGTGGCAGATCGACCACACCAAGGCATTCGCCGTGGCCGTGGCGGTTCTCATTGTCACCTGTCCCTGCGCCCTGGCGCTGGCCACCCCGGCGGCCATGCTGGCCTCTGCGGGCTCGCTGGCCCAGCGCGGAATCCTGGTGCGACGCCTGCAGGCCTTTGAGACCCTGGCGGGCATTGAGGCTGTCATATTCGACAAGACCGGTACGCTGACCCATGACCGATTGGAGGTGCGCGACATCCGCACACGGCAGGGCGCAGATGAAGGACAGGTCATGGCGCTCGCGAGGCAGTTGGCCGAAGGATCACTGCATCCGGTCTCGCGTGCCCTGGTCCAGGCTGCGCAGGGCCGGGGCGAACTGCCGCAGGTCCCTGCCCTGGTTTCCGACAGCCTGCGCGAACTCGCCGGGCAGGGTATGCAGGGCCGCTTCGAAGACGGACAGAACCTTCGCCTGGGATCAGCGGCCTTTTGTGGCGTGCGGTTTGACCAGGCCGATTCCCCGTCTGGCGCACCGCATGTCTGCCTGGCTGACGATGCAGGCTGGCTGGCCACCTTCGAATTGCAGGAAGGGCTGCGGGAAGATGCTGCGGCGACCGTGGAGGCCCTCAGAAAGATGGGGCTGCAGACATGGCTGCTCTCCGGTGACCGAGAGTCTGCCGCGCAGGCGGTGGGGCAGAAGCTGAACATGGACGCGGTGATTGCAGGCGCCAGTCCCGAACACAAACTCGCCGAGGTGGTGCGACTGCAGGGACAGGGCAAACGCATTGCGATGGTCGGTGACGGGCTCAATGACGGACCTGTGCTCGCCAGAGCGGACACCTCGTTTGCCCTCGGGCACGCGGCAGCCCTGGCACAGGCCCAGTCGGACTATGTGATCCAGGGCGGACGCCTGATGGACGTCGTCAGCACCCTCGTGCAGGCGCGCCAGACCATGCGCGTCGTGCGCCAGAACCTGATATGGGCGGCAGGCTACAACGCTGTCAGCGTGCCCATGGCATTGGTCGGCTGGATGCCACCCTGGGCTGCAGGGCTGGGCATGGCAGGAAGTTCACTGCTGGTCATCGGAAATGCCCTTCGGCTGTCCGCGGCGGCAGGCGAACCGCCGGCATCCGCGGCCACCCCGGCCACAGCATGAAGACGCACTACCGATAGGAGAGACCGTATGGAGATCGTTTATTTGCTGATTCCGCTCTCGGTGGTGCTGGTGTTTGCCATCATCGGCCTCTTCTGGTGGGCCTTGCAGGCGGGGCAGTTCGACAACATCGAACGCGAGGGCGATCGCATTCTCAAGGGCGATTGACTTAAGTCAAGGCGGTCCGTTGCCGCCGAACGGACACTCGCTCAGTGACATTCACGAGGAGTCCTTTTATGTCCGTAACAACAAAGACTGGCCAACCGGCGGTCTACAACGACAGCGTGGTCCGCTGGTTTGCCATTGCAGCCGTGATCTACGGCGTGGTCGGCATGCTGGTGGGCGTGATCATCGCGGCCCAGCTCACTTGGCCCGAGCTCAACATGGGGATCGAGTGGATCACCTATGGCCGACTGCGACCCCTGCACACCAATGCGGTGATCTTTGCGTTCGGTGGCTGTGTGCTGTTTGCGACCAGCTACTACATCGTTCAACGGACCTGTCACACACCTCTGATCTCCAATGCGCTGGCCTGGTTTACCTTCATCGGCTGGAACATCGTCATTGTCTCTGCGGTGATCACCTTGCCACTGGGCATCACCAGCGGCAAGGAGTACGCGGAACTGGAGTGGCCCATTGACCTGCTGATCGCCGTGACATGGGTGGCTTATGCCGTCGTGTTCTTCGGCACGGTCGGCATCCGCAAGGTCAAGCACATCTATGTGGCCAACTGGTTCTTCGGTGCGTTCATCATTGCCGTCGCCTTGCTGCACATCGTCAACAGTGCGGCACTGCCAGTCAGCTTCTGGAAGTCCTACTCCGCTTACGCCGGCGTCCAGGACGCCATGGTCCAGTGGTGGTACGGACACAACGCGGTGGGCTTCTTCCTGACGGCCGCCTTCCTGGGCATGATGTACTACTTCATTCCCAAGCAGGCCGAGCGCCCGGTGTACTCGTATCGCCTGTCGATCGTGCACTTCTGGGCCCTGATCTTCACCTACATGTGGGCCGGCCCCCACCACCTGCACTACACCGCGCTGCCGGACTGGGCGCAGTCGGTCGGCATGGTGTTCTCCCTCATCCTGCTCGCGCCGAGCTGGGGCGGCATGATCAACGGCATCATGACCCTCTCGGGTGCCTGGCACAAGCTGCGTGACGATCCCATCCTGCGCTTCCTGATCGTGTCCCTGTCGTTCTACGGCATGTCCACGTTCGAAGGTCCGATGATGTCCATCAAGACTGTCAACGCCCTGAGCCACTACACCGACTGGACCGTGGGCCACGTGCATTCCGGCGCCCTGGGCTGGGTGGGCCTGGTTTCCATGGGTTCGCTCTACTACCTGATCCCGCGCCTGTTCGGCCAGAAGAAGATGTACTCGGTGCCCGCCATTGAACTGCACTTCTGGATCGCCACCATCGGCATCGTGCTGTACATCGCCGCCATGTGGATCGCCGGCGTGATGCAGGGCCTGATGTGGCGCTCGGTCAACCCCGATGGCAGCCTGACCTACACCTTTGTCGAGTCGGTCAAGGCCACCTTCCCGTTCTATGTCATCCGTCTGGTCGGCGGGGTGCTGTACCTGGCCGGCATGATCGTGATGCTGTGGAACGTCGTCATGACCGCCCTGCAAGGTCGCGCCGTCAATGCCCCTGTGGTGGCCGTCAACCCGGCCCACGCCTGAGGAGAAGAACAACATGGCCAGCAATGAAAAACTGACCGGGCACGCCCGGATCGAGACCAGCAACTTCCTCATGATCGTCCTGATCACCCTCGTGGTGGCGGTGGGCGGTCTGGTGGAAATCGTGCCGCTGTTCTTCCAGAAGTCCACGACCCAGCCGATCGAAGGGCTCAAGCCGTACAGCGCGCTGCAGATCGCCGGCAGGGACGTGTATGTCAAGGAAGGTTGCTACAACTGCCACTCGCAGATGGTCCGCCCCTTCCATGCGGAAACGCTGCGGTACGGTCCTTACTCGGTGGCCGGCGAGTTCGTCTACGACCGGCCCTTCCAGTGGGGCTCCAAGCGCACCGGACCGGACCTGCACCGCGTCGGTGGCCGTTACAGCGACGAATGGCACCGCATCCACCTGATCAATCCGCGCGATCTGGTGCCCGAGTCCAACATGCCCGCCTACCCCTGGCTGGAGAAGAAGCAGGTGAACCCCGACGGACTGCCCAAGCGAATGGAAGTGCTGCGCACCCTGGGCGCTCCCTACACCGACCAGGAAATCGCTGCATCGGTTGACGAGGTCAAGGGCAAAACCGAAATGGACGCCCTGATCGCCTACCTCCAGGTGCTGGGCACCGCCCGCAAATAAGCCTCCGGAGGCCTTATGGACATCAACGACCTTCGCGCCATCGTGACCACCCTCAGTCTGCTGGTATTCGTAGGCATCGTGGTCTGGGCCTGGTCCAAGCGGAACCAGGCCGATTTTGAAGAGGCAGCGCGGCTGCCCTTCAAGGACGACTAACCCGCGGCACGAACAAGAGAAACATCATGAGCGACTTCACGAGCGATTTCTGGCACCTTTTCGTGGCAGGCCTCACCCTGATCAGCATCATCGCCTGCGCGGTGCTGCTCTGGATCAGCGGTACAACCAAGGCTGCCACGCATGCCGACAACACCACAGGCCACGTCTGGGACGAGGACCTCAAGGAAATGAACAACCCGCTGCCCAAGTGGTGGGTCTACCTGTTCATCATCACCGTGGTCTTTGGTCTGATTTACGGAGCCCTGTATCCCATGTTCGGCAAGTTCCAGGGTGTCCTGGGCTGGTCCTCGCAGGGGCAGCATGCGGCCGAGGTCCAGAAGATGGAAGAGGCCATTGCCCCGATCTACGCGCGTTTCAAGGACATGAAGCCTGAACAGCTGGCCGGCGACAGCCAAGCCATGGCCATTGGCGAACGCCTGTTCATGAACTACTGCGCGCAGTGCCACGGCTCCGATGCGCGTGGCGCCAAGGGATTCCCGAACCTCGCTGACGGCGACTGGAACTGGGGTGGGCATCCCGATGCGATCCGCACCACGATCGTCGAAGGCCGGACGGGTGTGATGCCGCCGATGGCCGCGGCAGTGGGTGGTGCGGAAGATGTCCGCAACCTGGCGCACTACGTGCTGAGTCTTTCAGGCAGTCCGCATGACAGCGTGCGCGCTGTCCAGGGCAAGGACAAGTTCGGCGCCTGTGCGGCCTGTCATGGCATGGATGGCAAAGGCAACAATGCCATGGGCGCGCCCAACTTGACCGACAACGTCTGGCTGCACGGCTGGGGCGAAGAAGCCATTGTCCGCGCGGTCAACAATGGCATCACCAACCAGATGCCGGGTCAGGCGGCATTGCTCAACGAGTCCCAGATCCACGTGCTGACCGGCTACGTCTGGGGCCTTTCGAACAAGCCGGCCAACTGACCGGACCCGGGTCTGCTCCTATTGGCCGTGGCGGTCCGTGTGACCGCCACCGCCATTTTCTGCCACCCACCCTCATTGCCGTGAAACCCCTCTCGTCCGATACCCCGGGAACCGCCTCGACCGCCACCGCCGGATCCGCCCCATCTTCGGGACAGTCCAGTGGAAGCGAAGAGGTGATGGTCTCCCTGTATGCCTCGCGCCAGAAGATCTACCCGAGGTCGGTTTCCGGCGTCTTCTCGCGCTGGCGCTGGCTCACGGTCTGGATCACCCAGCTCGTTTTCTACGGACTGCCCTGGCTGGAGTGGAACGCCCGGCAGGCGGTGCTGTTTGATCTGGAGGCGCGGCGCTTCTACATCTTCGGCCTCGTTCTCTATCCTCAAGACTTCATCTACCTGACGGGCTTGCTGGTCATCTCGGCGCTGGCCCTGTTCCTGTTCACGGCCATCGCCGGGCGCCTGTGGTGCGGATACGCCTGCCCACAGACCGTTTACACCGAGATATTCCTCTGGATCGAGAAACGGGTTGAAGGTGACAGGGCTGCGCGCATGCGCCTGGACAAGGCGGAACTGTCGGCAGCCAAGTTTGGCAAGAAGTGGCTCAAACACGCGCTCTGGATTCTGTTTGCGCTGTGGACGGGCTTCACCTTCGTTGGGTACTTCACACCCATCCGTGACCTGGGGGCCCTGACCCTGGCCGGTTCGCTCGGACCATGGCAAACCTTCTGGATCCTGTTCTACGGATTTGCCACCTACGGCAACGCCGGATTCATGCGCGAGCAGGTCTGCAAGTACATGTGTCCCTACGCGCGCTTCCAGAGCGCGATGTTCGACAAGGACACCATGATCGTCACCTACGACGAGAAGCGGGGCGAACCACGCGGCGCACGGTCCAAGAAGGCCGACCCGTCTGCCTTGAACCTGGGGCATTGCGTGGACTGCACGCTGTGCGTCCAGGTATGCCCGACGGGCATCGACATCCGCAAGGGACTGCAGTACGAGTGCATCGGTTGCGGCGCCTGCGCCGACGTGTGTGACGAGGTCATGGACAAGGTGGGCTACCCGCGTGGCCTGGTCAAGTACTCGACCCAGAACGGCATGAACCAGGGTTGGAGCAGGGCACAGATGATCAGGCGGGCGCTGCGCCCGCGAGTGCTGGTGTACAGCGGCATCCTGCTGGCCATCACGCTGGCCGTGTTTGTGAGCCTGTTCTTGCGCACACCGCTCAAGGTGGACGTCATTCGAGATCGGGGCGCGCTGGCCCGGATGGTCGAGCAGGGACGCATCGAAAACGTCTACCGTTTGCAGATCATGAACGCCACCGAGGACACCCAGCGTTACGTGATCAGCGTATCGGGCTTGCCAGGCATCACCCTGGCATCGGACAATGAAATTGAAGTGCTGGCGACCGAAGTCCGCGCCGCTGCTGTCCGGGTACAAATCCCCCCCGATGCGGCGGGGCCGGGTTCTCATTCCATCTCGTTCGACATCAGGTCCTCGGGCGACACCACCCACCATGTATCGGAGAAGGCCGCTTTTCTGGTGCCCCGTTGACCATCCGCCAAACCATCGATTGCCAGGAGATCCAACATGAACACCTCTGCGCTGAAGCCACTGCCTCCCAAATCGCCAACCGCATGGTGGCGCATACCCCAGATGTGGCTGGTGGTGGGTTTGCCTACCGTGGCCGTGCTGGGCAGCATCACGGCCGCCGTGATCGCCATCGCGGGTGCTGACCCGGTGCTCGACAAAGCCGCATACGAGCGTGACCGTTACCGGGTACCGGCCCATCTCCAGGGTCAGGAGCGCATGGATGCCCTGATCCGGATGCAGCCAGCCCACCAGGCCCGCAACAACGCGGCCGCACCTGTTGTCCCGGCGGAGTGAGCTTTGGTTGCTGCCCGTCCTGACAGCCCATCAACAGACCAGGAGACGAGATCATGTGGACACAGCGGCTGATGTGGATAGCCTGGCCTGCGTTCCTGGTGGCCGCCGTCCTTGAAATGCTGGTATTTGCCATGGTCGACCCCAGTGACCTTCACTGGGCGGGTGGCCCTGTCGAGCTGTCCCGGCAGGCGGTCTACACGCTGGCCTTTTTCGTCTTCTGGTTCATGGCCATGGCATCGAGCGCTCTCACCACCTTGCTGGCGATGTCGCCGTTCGAAGTCAACCGTTGCCCGCTTCCTGCAGAAGAGCGTCCATCCAACTGCACCCGCGGCGGCAGCTGCGGTTGAAAGTGCCGGTCGCTCAGCGGCAGGTCTGCGGGTTGACGATCTGCTTGAGACCGTCGGTGCTCTTGATGTGGACGTACCGCTGCTTCACGTCGATGATGCCGTCGTCGACGAACTTGGAGAATGTGCGGCTGACCGTCTCCAGCTTCATCCCGAGGTAACTCCCGATCTCCTCGCGCGTCATGCGCAGGATCAACTCCGACTGAGAGAAACCGCGCGCGTGCAGACGTTGCACCAGATTGAGCAGGAACGCGGCAAGCCGCTCCTCGGCGCGCATCGAGCCCAGCAACAGCATCACCGAGTGATCGCGGACGATCTCCCGGCTCATGATCTTGTGAACGTGGTGCTGCAGGGTGGTGAACTCCCGCGACAGTTGCTCCACGTCATCGAACGGCATGACGCAGACTTCAGCATCTTCCAGGGCAATGGCGTCGCAAGAATGGTGATCGCTGACGATACCGTCCAGACCGATGATTTCACCCGTCATCTGGAAGCCGGTGACCTGATCACGGCCGTCGGCGGTGGTCACGCAGGTCTTGAAGAAGCCTGAACGCACGGCGTACAGCGACGTGAACTTGTCGCCGGTGTTGAACAGGGCCGCCCCCCGCTTGATCCGGCGGCGTGAGGAAATCACGCTGTCCAGCTTGTTCATTTCCTCCGGGTTCAGGCCCATCGGCAGACATAGCTCGCGCAGGTTGCAGCTCGAACAGGCGACTTTGATGCTGTGAACGTCCATAAAACACCAGAATGACTGCATCAAGCTTAACCGATCGGGCGCGCATCTGTCGAGGAAACCCCGCTCTCGGATTGCTGGATACCTGTACATGCAGACCAAGGCCTTGACGAAGATCAAGGGCTCCTCACGGCTCCTGGTGCACAGTGGCAAATCCCTTTGGAGATAGTTCAGTGAGTCACGTCATTCCGAGCGAGTTGCTCAAGCGCTACGACATTCCCGGACCTCGCTACACGTCCTACCCCACAGCCGACCGTTTTGTCGAGGCGTTCACGGACCAGGACTACATGCAGGCCCTTGAGCAGCGTCGCGCCGGATCGATGGCCCTGCCACTGTCCCTCTACGTGCACATCCCCTTCTGCGAGTCGGTCTGCTATTACTGTGCCTGCAACAAGGTCATCACCAAGCACCACGAGCGGGCGGCCGAGTACCTGCGTTACCTCTCCCGTGAGGTCGAGTTGCAAGTCAAGCATTTCGGCCAGGGCCACAATGTCTCGCAGTTGCACCTGGGTGGTGGCACGCCCACCTTCCTGTCGGATGCCGAGCTGGAAGACCTGATGAGCATGATCCGCCGGCACTTCACGCTGGTGCCGGGTGGTGAGTACTCCATCGAGGTCGATCCCCGCACCGTGACCGACCAGCGGCTACAGACGCTCGCCCGGTTGGGTTTCAACCGCCTGAGTTTCGGTGTTCAGGACTTTGATCCTGCGGTCCAGAAGGCCGTCCATCGCATTCAGCCAGCCGAGCAGGTGTTTTCCCTCGTGGAGACCGCGCGCAAGATCGGCTTCGAGTCGGTCAACGTCGACCTCATCTACGGGTTGCCTTTGCAGACGCCCGAGTCCTTTGCCCGCACCCTGGCCCAGGTCAATGAACTGCGGCCCGACCGCATCGCGCTGTACGCCTATGCCCACCTGCCTTCGCGCTTCAAGCCGCAACGGCGCATCGTGGCGGCCGAACTGCCCAGCGGCGGCGACAAGCTGGCCATGCTGGCCGCTTCGCTCGACACCATGGTCGAGGCGGGCTATGTCTATGTCGGCATGGACCACTTCGCGCTGCCCGAAGATGCGCTTGCCGTGGCCAAACGGCAGGGGCGTCTGCATCGCAACTTCCAAGGTTACAGCACGCAGCCCGATTGCGACCTGATCGCCCTTGGCGTCTCCGCCATCGGCCGCATCGGTGCCACCTACAGCCAGAATGCGAAGACCCTGGAGGACTATTACGACGCGCTGGACCAGGGCCGACTGCCCATCGT
>JALOSN010000227.1 GCA_025458415.1 Hydrogenophaga sp. | reverse complement strand
GACCTGCTGGTGGCGCACGGCGGCCAGGGCGATGCCCCGGTGCAGGCCCTGCATGCCGAGTTTCCCGACACCCGCTTCGTCATCACCCAGGGCCACTTCACCGCGCCCAATGTGGCCTGCTACGAGGTGCTGCAGGAGCAGTCGGCCTTTCTGGCCGGCGTGCTGGCCGGTCTGCATTCGCGCACCGGGGTGGTGGGCCACCTGTCCGGCGAGGTGCTGCGCCCCGGCCTCAAGGGCCAGTCCGCTTTTGCGCACGGCCTGCGGGCCTGCGGCCAGCCGGTGCAGTTCCTGACCCAGTTCTGCGGCGAGCAGCACGACCCGGCCCTGGCCTATGCCGCCACCCTGTCCATGCAGCGCGAGGGTGCCGACCTGGTGTTCGCCATGCTCGATGGGGGCCGCGTCGGCGTCAACCAGGCCTGCCGCGAGCGCCCCATCCGCCAGATCGGCAGCGTGCTGGACTGGGTGGTGCGCGAGCCGGACATCTTTGTCGCCTCGGCGGTGGCCGACTCGGGCCGCTGCGTGACCGAAGCCATCGACGACTTCGCCAGCGGCCGCCTGCTGCCGGGTACGCGCCGACGCTTCGGGCTGGAAGACAGCAGCTGTGTGCGCCTGGTGCTGGCGCCGGCGCTGCGGGTGATCCACGGGCGGACGATGGAGGCCTGGCAGCGCCGGCTGCTGGACGGCGCGCTGACCGTCGAGACCGGCTTCGAGGACAGCCGGCCCGCCCCGCTGGACCTGGCCTCAGCCGCCTGAGCCGGCCAGGGTCTGCAGTTCGGCCAGCAGGCGCCCGCGCACCTCGGCCATGCCCCGGTAGATCACCACCGCCTCGCTCATCGAGGCCAGCGCCCGTGCCAGTTCGGCCGCGCGCCCGGGCGCCACGGACAGCACCTCGGACAGCGGGCAGACCATCACCCGGATGAAGAACACGCTGGCACCCAGTGTGGGCAGGGGCAGCGTGGTCTGCCGCTCGACCCGGAACAAGGCGTGGTCCAGCAGCCGCCCCGTGCCGGTCCTGGTCCGCTCCAGCGCCTGCGCCCAGGCCGCACGCTGCGGCTCGTCCGGGTACAGCGCCAATGACGGGTCGGGGGTCAGCAGCCACACGTGGCGCAGCATGGACGCCTGCCGGAAGGCCAGGTCCACGATGCCGCGCGCGCCCGCCATCAGCAGGGCGTTGTCGGCCACCGGCGCATGGATGGCGGCAAAGTCCTGGCCCGGTTTCTCGTCGGGCCGCCACTTGGAGGGAAAACACACCGACAGCGCCCGCACCCGCATCGACGCTCCTGACACCCCGCCATGCGGTTCAGGCTCGTCGTGCAGAAAAACCATGTCCTCCTGCAGGCCCAGCGTCAGCGCCCCCAGCTCGGGCGCCAGCACCTGCCCGGTCTCGCGCGCGGCGGCCTCGGCCACCGCAGACAGCACCCGCGGGTCGGGCTCGCCCGCCAGCGCCCGCTGCGGGGCGTGGTCCAGCACCGTCTGTTTGGCCCGCGCATAGGCGGGTGCCTGCGCGTCGCGCAGCAACAGCGCATGGCCCGCCCCTTCGCGGCGCGAGAGGCCCGGCTGCATGCGAAACGGTGACGCCACCGTCCAGGGCATGTCGGCCGCGGCTGTGAAGTGGTCGGCCTGCGGCGGACCTGCGAACATGGGCTCGGCCTTTCCTCAGGCCTCCGACCCCTCCAGCAGGCGCTGCACCAGCGGGTGCTGCACCTTGCGTGCGGTGCCGATGGCATAGCGGTGCTCCTGCACCCCGTCGCAGGGCGCCACCCACTGCAGGCCGTAGCCCTGGGCCAGTTTCTCGCGCATGCGCTCCGAAGCCGGGAACACGCCCATGCCGCCCGAACCGAAGGTCGCCAGCAGGGCGCTGTCCTCGAACTCGCCCACCAGCTGCGGGACCACGCCGTGCGTCTCCAGCCAGTGGTCGACCCGCCCGCGCACCGAGGCCTGCGCCGACGGCAACAGCACCGGCACCCGCTCCAGGCTGCGCGGGAAATCGGTCCTGGCCTGCTCGAACCAGCGGGGCGGTGCGTACCAGCCCACCTCGGTGGCGCCCAGTGCATGGCTGTACAGACGCAGGTTGGGGTTGGCCGGCGCCGGCCGGTCCGACAGCACCACGTCCAGCCGGTGCAGGGCCAGGTCGGCCAGCAGGTCTTCGAAGTTGTCCTCGTGGCAGATCAGCCTCAGGCTCGACTCGCCCAGCACCGGCGAGAGCAGGTCACGCACCGCCAGCTTGGACAGACCGTCCGAGATGCCCACCACCAACCGCAAGCTGGTCTGCTGGCCTGCCTCGCGCACCGCCTGCGGCAACTGCCCGCCGATCTGGAAGATCTGCTCGGCCATCTGCAGCGCCACCTGCCCGGCCTCGGTCAGCGCCAGGCCGCGCCCCGAGGGCTTGAACAGGGAGCGGCCCAGCGACTTCTCCAGCAGGCGCACCTGCGCGCTGACGGTCTGCACCGCCATGCCCAGGCGCACCGCGGCATGCGACATGCCGCCTTCCTTGGCCGCCACCCAGAAGTAATAAAGGTGCTTGTAGTTCAGTTCCGTCTGCATCATCTGATATTTTCTGCAGTTGTATGCGTCATTTTCTGCTTTTTTGCGTGGTTTGTGGAACCTATCCTGAAACCTTGTCCAACCCCGTCACAGGAGGTCCCCATGCAGATCCGCATCGACTCACTCACGCCGACCTCGCCCGCCGAAGGCTGGCGCGAGACCGCCGAGCGCCGCGTGCGCTTCGTACTGCGCCGTCTGCGCAGCAAGGTGCAGCAGGTGCACGTGCGGCTGCGCGACCTCAATGGCACCCGCGGTGGCCCCGACCAGCTGTGCCAGGTCAGCATCGTGACCGATGGCCAGGGCACGCTGGTGGCCAGCGCGGTCGGCGCCCATCCCAAGCAGGCGCTGGACGCTGCCCTGCAGGGCGTTGCCACGGCATTGGTTCGTAGCTTCAAGCGCCGCCAGCAGACCGCGCGTCCGGGCTCGCGGGCATGGCGCGCCCTGCCGGCCGTCTGAACGCACATCCGTCTTTGGCATCTCACGCCGTATCCGATCCCGACAACCCAACGGAGTTTCCGCCATGCAAAGCTATCCCACCAACAGCCCCCAGGCCGCTGCCCGCGTGCTGGCCATGGCCCTGGTCGCCGACGGCCACTACTCCATGACCGAGCTCAAGGCCGTGGACCGGCTGGACATTCCCCAGCAACTCGGCCTGTCCACTGAAGACTTCAAAGCCATTCTGGACACGTTCTGCCAGGACCTGCTGGCCACCGCCGATGGTCAATGGTGCGCCGGCGTACCCGCCGATGTGCGCCAGCAGCTGCTTTCCGAGGTCCAGGACCCCGAGCTGCGCAGCCGCCTGCGCCAGCACTGCGAAGCCATCCTGCAGGCCGACGGGCACATGGCGGACAGCGAAACCGAGCTGCTCGACGCCCTGGCCGGCAGCTGGAAGCAGCCAGAGGCCACCGCCCTGGCCCGGGCCACATGAGCGCCCTGCTCTGGGCCGTGGCCGCCCTGCTGGCCACCGGCTGGTCGCTGCTGGTCTGGGCCGCCGTGTCCCTGACCGGCTGGGTGCTGGGCGCTGTCCCGGCGGGCAGCACCACCGGGCTGGCCGATGCCGTCACCGGCTGGTGGACCGCCATGCAGACCCTGATCGCCGACACGCTGGCCTGGCTCGGCCCCTGGCTGCCCTCGGCCGCCACCCTGATGGGCTGGCTCACGCCTCTGGCCTGGATCGTCTGGGGGCTGGGGCTGCTGACCCTGCTGAGCCTCACCGGTCTGACCCACTGGCTGCTCAGGCGCTTCGGCTCCAGGCCGACACCCCCCGGCGCGCATCCGGTCTGAGGCGTCAGCTCACCCCCGCCGCCCCTGCCTGAGATGGCAGGGATCGGCAGGTCACAACCGGGCCCTTCGCGGCGCTCCGCTACGATGCCCTGGATGGGCCCGGCCCCGCGCACACGCGCGAGCCATCACACGGTGAACAAGGGTGCGGCCCGACAGGGAAACTCCGCGCACCATGCACCGCCACACCCGCAG
>JALOSN010000226.1 GCA_025458415.1 Hydrogenophaga sp. | reverse complement strand
GAAGGCGCCGTGGTGTTCGAGAACGAGCTGTTCCAGCTGATCGAGTACAAGCCCCTCACGGCCAAGGTCTACGAACGGCCCTTCCTGCTGGTGCCACCCTGCATCAACAAGTTCTACATCCTCGACCTGCAGCCCGAGAACTCCTTCATCCGATACGCGGTGGAGCAGGGCCACCGTACCTTCGTGGTGAGTTGGCGCAACCCCGACGAATCGCTGGCACAGAAGACCTGGGACAACTACATCGAAGACGCGGTTATCAAGGCCATCGGGGTTACGCAGGACATCACCGGCGCGCCCAAGATCAACGCCCTGGGCTTCTGCGTCGGTGGCACCATGCTGGGCACGGCACTGGCCGTACTGGCCGCGCGTGGCCAGGAGCCGGTCCAGAGTGCCACCTTCCTGACCACGCTGCTGGATTTCACCGACACCGGCATCCTGGACGTGTTCATCGACGAGAACTTCGTCCAGTACCGGGAGATGCAGTTTGCCCAGGGTGGTCTGATGCCCGGGCGCGACCTGGCCACCACCTTCAGCTTCCTGCGCCCGAACGACCTGGTCTGGAACTATGTGGTGGGCAACTACCTCAAGGGGGAGACGCCGCCGCCGTTCGACCTGCTGTACTGGAACAGCGACAGTACCAACCTGCCGGGTCCCTACTACGCCTGGTACCTGCGCAACATGTACCTTGAGAACAACCTGGTCAAGCCGGGCAAGACCACGGTCTGTGGCCAGAAGGTGGACTTCCGCAAGGTCAAGCTGCCGGTTTACCTTTACGGCTCGCGTGAAGACCATATCGTCCCCATCGGTGGCGCCTATGCCAGCACCCAGCTGTTTCCGGGCAAGAAGCGCTTCGTCATGGGGGCCTCGGGCCACATTGCCGGCGTGATCAACCCGGCCAGCAAGGGCAAGCGCAGCCACTGGATCGGCTCGGCCACCCAGTTCCCGGCCGAGGTCAACGACTGGATCAACAGCGCCACCTCGAACCGGCTCCAGGCCGCTACGTCAAGGCCAAGGCCTGATTTTTTGTATTGAAACCCGAGGAGACCCGCACATGGAAGACATCGTCATCGTTTCGGCTGCCCGCACCGCGGTCGGCAAGTTCGGCGGTTCGCTGGCCAAGACCCCGGCCACCGAACTGGGCAGCATCGTCATCAAGGGCCTGCTGGCCCGCAGCGGCCTGCCCGCTGACGCGATCGGTGAGATCATCATGGGTCAGGTGCTGGCCGCCGGCGTGGGCCAGAACCCGGCCCGCCAGGCCATGATGAAGGCCGGCCTGGCCAAGGAAACCCCTGCGCTGACCATCAACGCCGTTTGCGGCTCCGGCCTGAAGGCCGTGATGCTGGCGGCCCAGGCCGTGGCATGGGGTGACAGCGAGATCGTGATCGCCGGGGGTCAGGAGAACATGAGCGCCAGCCCGCACGTGCTCAATGGGAGTCGCGACGGCCAGCGCATGGGCGACTGGAAGATGGTCGACACCATGATCGTCGACGGCCTGTGGGACGTGTACAACCAGTACCACATGGGTATCACGGCGGAGAACGTGGCCAAGGCCCATGGCATCACACGTGAAATGCAGGATGCGCTGGCGCTGGGCAGCCAGCAGAAGGCTTCCGCCGCCCAGGACGCCGGCAAGTTCAAGGCCGAGATCGTCGACGTGGTGATTCCGCAGAAAAAAGGCGATCCGCTGGTGTTCAACAGCGACGAATTCATCAACAAGAAGACCAATGCCGAAGCGCTGGCGGGCCTGCGTCCGGCCTTCGACAAGGCCGGATCGGTGACCGCGGGCAACGCCTCGGGCATCAACGACGGCGCCGCTGCCGTCATGGTCATGTCCGCCAAGAAGGCCGCCGCCCTGGGCCTGACGCCACTGGCCCGCATCGCCGCTTTTGGCACCAGCGGCCTGGATCCGGCCACCATGGGCATGGGCCCGGTGCCCGCGTCGCAGAAGGCGCTGGCCCGTGCCGGCTGGAAGGCTTCCGATGTCGACCTGTTCGAACTCAATGAAGCCTTCGCCGCCCAGGCCTGCGCCGTCAACCAGGCGCTGGACATCGACCCCGCCAGGGTCAACGTCAACGGGGGCGCCATTGCCATCGGTCATCCCATCGGCGCTTCCGGCTGCCGAATCCTGGTCACGCTGCTGCATGAAATGCAGCGCAGCGGGGCGAAGAAGGGCCTGGCTGCCCTGTGCATCGGCGGAGGCATGGGTGTTTCCCTTGCCGTGGAACGCGCCTGATCATCCCTTTCGTTTTTTCATGGCGCAAGCCACCACCTAGAGGAGCATCACAATGAGTCAAAAAGTCGCTTACGTCACCGGCGGCATGGGCGGTATCGGGACGGCCATCTGCCAGCGCCTGCACAAGGAAGGATTCAAGGTCATTGCCGGCTGCGGTCCGACCCGCGACTTCAACAAGTGGCTGGACGAGCAAAAGGCGCTGGGCTACAACTTCTATGCCTCCGTCGGCAACGTGGCCGACTGGAACTCCACCGTCGAGGCGTTCACCAAGGCCAAGGCCGAGCACGGCGTGATCGACGTGCTGGTGAACAATGCCGGCATCACCAAGGACCGCATGTTCCTGAAGATGTCCAAGGAAGACTGGGACGCGGTGATGAGCACCAACCTGGACTCCATGTTCAATGTGACCAAGCAGGTCGTGCCGGACATGGTGGAAAAAGGTTGGGGCCGCATCATCAACATCAGCTCGGTCAATGGCGAAAAGGGACAAGCCGGCCAGACCAACTACTCGGCCGCCAAGGCCGGCATGCACGGCTTTTCCATGGCGCTGGCGCAAGAGCTGGCGACCAAGGGCGTGACGGTCAACACCGTCAGCCCGGGTTACATCGGCACCGACATGGTCAACGCCATCCGGCCCGACGTGCTGGAGAAGATCGTGGCCACCGTGCCGGTCAAACGCCTGGGCAAACCCAGCGAAATCGCCTCCATCATCGCCTGGCTGGCCAGCGAAGAGGGTGGTTACGCCACCGGTGCCGATTTCTCGGTCAACGGCGGCCTGCACATGGGCTGATCCCTCCGGTGATCAACTCCAAACCCCGCTGCGGCGGGGTTTTTTGCGCCAGTTTTCGGGCGGTTTTCGGGGCTTCTGGCCAGCGACGTGGCGCTACAGTGGTTCCATGTACCAGTTGCTGCCAGCGGATGCGCTTGTTCTGAACCAGCCGGTCCCGGTCAATATCTGGGACCCCAAAGGCGTGCTTCTGTTGCGCAAGGGCGAGACGATCACCTCGGCCAGGCACCGCGAGCAGATCATGCTGCACTCGCCGGGTGTGCTGGCCAGCGACTGGCAGGCCGTCAGTTATGGCTATACCGCCGCGTTGGACCGGCTGGTGCGCAACAACGAGTCGCTGAGCGAGATCGCCAAGCTCAACGCGCTGAGCATCGATTCCGATGCCCAGGACAGGGTCCAGCAACTGCCGGTTTCCGAATCGTGGGCTGACCTGCATGCCGCCCTGAGCACCTTGCTGCACCAAGGTCATGAATCTGGCCAATTCATTGAACGCCTGTTGCGTGTGCAGACAGCCGGCGCACATCTGTGGGAGCAGCAACCGGACAACAGCCTGGTCGTGCTGGTCCAGCTTCTGTTCGACACGCGCCTGTCATACAGCACCACCCATGCCCTTTTGTGCGCCGGCCTGTGCCAGCTGGTGGCTCGCGCCGCGGGTCTGCCTCCGGGAGCACAGCAGCAGCTGACCCTGGCTGCGCTGACCATGAATCTGGGCATGACCCGCGCCCACGATGAGCTGGCCCGCCAGTCGGGTGCTCTGACAGCGGCACAGCGGCGGCTGATCCGAGAGCACCCCATCCGCAGCGCAGCCATGCTGCGCTTGCTGGGAGTCTCCGACGCAGTGTGGCTGTGTCTGGTGGAGCAACACCACGAACGCAGCGATGGCACCGGCTACCCGGCGGGTGTTCGGGTGGACGGCGCCGAACACCGGCTGCTGCAGCTGGCCGATACCTACGTGGCCTGTATCAGTCCGAGGGAAAGTCGTGGGTCCATGCCGGCGCAGGACCTGGCGCGCCAGCTTTACCTCGGATTCGGTCGGACTCCCGACCGGCTGGGGGCCCTGTTCGTCAAGACCATCGGCTTCTATCCCCCGGGCAGTTATGTGCGCCTGGTGCACGGCGAGAGCGGGATCGTGGTGCGCCGCGGACCCAAGGCCAACGAGCCGAAGGTCATGGTTCTGACGGGCCGGCATGGCATGCCGCTGGGCGAACCGGTGTTGCGCGACACATCCGACGCAACCTGGGCCGTTCAGGTGGGACTGCCGCCGGGTGACGTCAAGGTCATGGTCAACGTGGCGCGATTGATCGCACGCTGCTGACGATCGTCGGGCGCGGTTGCGCCACCCCGTTGCGGGCTGTCAGCCTTGCGTGGGCCCAGCCGATCTCCGGGTGACCGGATAATGCAGGGATGTCCGAACTCCAGAGACCCGATCCGAGCCGGTGGCGCCTGTCTGTCGCACCCATGATGGATTGGACCGATCGCCATTGCCGGTTTTTCCATCGCCTGCTGACCCGGCACACCTTGCTGTACACCGAAATGGTCACCACAGGCGCCTTGATGCACGGCGATGTCCAGCGTCATCTGCGCTTCAATCCCGAGGAGCATCCAGTGGCCCTGCAGCTGGGTGGCAGCGAGCCGGCCGATCTGGCCCGGGCCGCCCGCCTGGGCGAACAGTGGGGCTACGACGAAATCAACCTCAATTGCGGCTGCCCGAGCGAGCGGGTGCAGCG
>JALOSN010000225.1 GCA_025458415.1 Hydrogenophaga sp. | reverse complement strand
AGCAGGCCCAGCTCGCCCATCTCGCGGAAGATGGACACGTCGGTGGTCTCGTTGCGGAAGGCCAGCTGCACGCGCGGCAGCAGCTTTTCCTGGCAGTAGGCGCGGGCGGCTTCCTGCACCTGGCGTTCGTCGTCGGTCAGTTGGGCGCTCAGGTGGAAGGGGTCTTCCCAGCTGAAGGTGTTCTTGGTCGTGGCCATGGGGTCTCCTGTGTTGCGATGGCGCCACCATTGTCGGGGCGGCATGGATAGCTGTCCAATATTGATCGGCGATTGATCAATACATAATACGTATCCATGGAGTTCCGCCACCTGCGCTGTTTCACCGTGCTCGCCGAAGAACTGCACTTCGGTCGCGCAGCCCAGCGGATGGCCATGACCCAGCCGCCCTTGTCCATGGCCATCCAGCAGCTGGAGGCCGCGGTGGGTGCGCGTCTGTTCGAGCGCAACAGCCGCGGCGTGTCATTGACCGCCGCCGGCCAGTCCTTTCTGCCCCGCGCGCAGGCCTTGCTGGAGCAGGCGGCGCTGGCGGCGCGCGAGGCACGCGACGTCGGGCAGGGGCTGGCGGGCCAGCTCCAGATCGGCTTTGCCGGCACGGTGCTCTACCGTGGTCTGCCCCAAGTGCTGCGCGACTTCTCGGTTGGGCATCCCCGCTTGCGCCTGGCACTGCGCGAGCTCAGCAGCAGCGAGCAGCTGGTGGAGCTGGTGCACGACCGGCTGGACCTTGGCTTCGTCCACACGACCCGCGTGCCGGCTGGTTTTTCGCAGATCCTCGTGTCCAGCCAGCCTTTTGTGGCCTGTCTTCCGGTAGGCCATGGCCTGGCCCGCCGCCGGCACGTGGCGCTGGAGGAGCTGGAGCACGATGCCTTTGCGATCGTGATGCGGGCGGTGTCGCCCGATTACCACGACCGGATCCTGGCGGCCTGTGCGGATGCGGGCTTTGAACCGGTCCTGGCCTTCGAGCTGCGGCACTGGCTGAGCGTGGTGTCTTTGATCGCCCAGGGCCTGGGCGTGGGTCTGGTTCCGGCCGCCCTGCAGCAGGCCGGCTTGCCGGGCGTTGTCTTCCTGCCACTGGCACAGTCGATGGCGCCGTACGACACCCACTGTCTGTGGCGGACCGGCAGGGACGAGGGGCCGATGGGGGCATTTCTGGATGCCGTGCGCCGCGTCGCACAGGCGGGGCATGATCACGCCCATTCATGAGTTGAACGGAGAACATGGCCATGAGTGAATCCCTGACCCTGGTACTGGGCGGTGGCTGCTTCTGGTGCACCGAAGCCGTCTACAAGGAGGTGCGCGGCGTGCTGGATGTCGAGTCCGGCTACAGCAACGGCCAGTCGGTCCGCCCGAGCTACGAAGACGTCTGCACGGGCACCACCGGCTGCAACGAGGTGGTTAAGCTGGTCTACGACCCGGCCCTGGTGGGCACGCGCGAGCTGCTGGAGATCTTCTTTCTGGTCCACGACCCGACCACCCCGAATCGCCAGGGCAACGATGTGGGCACCCAGTACCGCAGTGGCATCTACTTCACGACCGATGAACAGCGAGCCACAGCCCAGGTCTTGATCGACGAGCTGACGGCAGACCGAGCCCTCGGGCGGCCCATCGTGACCGAGCTGCTGCCCCTGGCCCACTACTGGCCGGCCGAGGATTACCACCAGGACTTTTTCGAGCGCAACCCCTACCAGGGCTATTGCCTGGCCGTGGCGGCACCCAAGGTCGAGAAGCTGCGGCGCACCTATGCCCGGCTGGTGAAATAGCCCGGCGGTCTGCGGATCAGCCGCGTGCCAGCCGTGCACGCCAGCGGGGCCACTGGACGATGACTGCCAGGCCTCCGAGTACCAGGACACAGGCCCACAGCTTCCAGGCCGGCAGGCTCTCGCCCAAGGCCCATGCGGACGCGCTCAGGCCGAACACCGGGACCAGCAGGGCCATGGGCGTGACCGTGGCTGCCGGGTGACGGGCCAGCAGCCAGTTCCACGCGCCGTAGCCGAACAGCGTGTTGCCGACCGCCTGCCACAGCACCGTGGTCCACACCAGCCCGTCGGCCGCCAAGAGGGCCTGCCCGATCCGGTCGGGTCCTTCCAGCCAGAGCGACAGGCCCAGCAAAGGGGGCACGGCGAACACGCTGCTCCAGACCATGAAGTGCAACATGTTCACCTGACCGCAGCGCTTGACCACCAGGTTGGCCCCGGTCCAGCACAGCGCAGCCGCCAGCACGAGCGCGACCCCCAGCGGCGTGGCGTCGGCGTCCAGCCGGCTCACGATCACACCCAGACCGAACAGGGCGAAGACCAGGCCCACCAGCTGGTAGGTATGGACCCGTTCGTGCATCAGCCACAGCGACAGCCCGATGGTGAAGAACACCTGCATCTGGACCACCAGCGAGGCCAGGCCGGGCGAGATATGGCCGTCCATGGCGACGAACAGAAGTCCGAATTGCCCCACCCCGAGCAGCACGCCGAAGGTTGCCAGCATCGGCCAGCCGACGGCTGGACGTGGCACGAACAGCAGCCAGGGCAGGGCGGACAGGGCGAAGCGCAGGGTTGCCAGAAGGAAGGGTGGCAGGCCGTCCAGTCCCCAGCGGATGACCACGAAATTGGTGCCCCAGACGAAGACGACGGCGAGGGCGAGGAGCAGGTGTGTGAAAGGCAAGCGCTTGTCCTGTCAGGGTCGCGAGCCCGAGCATATCGCCTTCAGGGGCTGGCGATGGCCTTGAGCAGTGCCGCGGTGTTGTGGCGCACCATGTCGATGTAGGTCGCCGCGGGTCCACCGACGTCAGAAAGTGAATCAGAAAACAGCACACCGGACGGCCGGACGCCGGTTTCCCGGGCGATCTGCTCGATCAGGCGGGGATCCGAGATGTTTTCGACGAACAGGGCCCGGATGTTCTCGGCCTTGATCTGGCGGATCAACCGGGCCACGCCGCGCGCAGACGCCTCGGCTTCGGTGCTCACGCCCTGGGGCGACAGGAACCGCACGCCGTAGGCGTGACCGTAGTAGGCGAAGGCGTCGTGCGAGGTGATCACCTTGCGCCGACCCGCCTCCACCCCGTTCCAGGCGGTCCGGACTTCCCGGTCGAGCTCACGCAGGCGCTCGGTGTAGGCCCGGGCATGGCCCTGGTAGGTGTCGCAGCCCGCGGTATCGATCTGGCAGAGGCCCTTGGCGATGTTGCCCACGTACACCATCACGTTCCTCGGATCTTGCCAGGCGTGCGGATCGTGCTGGCCATGGTGGTGATGGGTGTGTCCATGCCCGTGTCCGTGCTTGTGGTCTGGTTTCAAGGCCTCCACCCCTTGTGACGCCACGATCTGCAGGCCCTGGTAGCCCGAGGACCGCACCAGCCGGGCCATCCAGCCCTCGAATCCCAGGCCGTTGGACACCACGGCGGCGGCCCCGGCCAGGGTTCGCGCGTGGGATGGTGAAGGGGTGAAGACATGGGCGTCGTCCCCCGGGCCCGCCAGTGTCACGACGTCCACCCGGTCGCCGCCGACCTCACGCACCACGTCGCCCAGGATGCTGAAAGTGGCCACCACCTGGATGCGGGCGGGCGCCGCCTGCGCGCTGGCGGCGAAGGGTTGCAGGCCCAGGACTGAGATGAGTGCGGCCAGCAGGTGTCGGCGAAGCAGGGACGGCATGGGTCAGGCTTTCAGGTGGGGTTGCAGGGACGGACGCTGGCGCAGCAGGCCGTGACGCCCGAAGAACATCGAGCCCAGGTAGAGCACACCCAGCGACAGCACGATGGCGGGACCGGTCGGAAGGTCGATGTGGAAAGACAGCAGCAGG
>JALOSN010000224.1 GCA_025458415.1 Hydrogenophaga sp. | reverse complement strand
TGGCGCTGGTGGTGTCTCATTACCAGCGCTTCCTGGCCGTGGTGCTGGTGGGGGTGGTCGGCCTGGCGACCTCGCTGGCCTTTGTCAGCCTGTCGGCACCCGATCTGGCCCTGACACAGCTCTCGGTCGAGCTGGTGTCCACCGTGCTGCTCCTGATGGGACTGGCCCTGTTGCCGCAGCATTCGCCACGCGAGTCGTCCGCCGGGCGCAAGTTGCGTGACGCGACCCTGGCGCTGGCTGGTGGTGCGGGCATGTCCTGGATTGCCTGGCTACTGCTGACCCGTGACCACAGTTCGATTTCGTGGTACTTCCTGGAGAATTCCATTCCGCTTGGTGGTGGGTCCAATGTGGTGAACGTGATCCTGGTGGATTTCAGAGGCTATGACACCTTCGGCGAAATCACCGTGCTGGGTATCGCTGCCATTGGCGTCCTGGCCCTGATGGAGGGCATGCGAACACGTCGGTCGCCGGTCGATGAACAGGGTCTTTCATGGACCTTCCGTCAACATCCGCTGCTGCTGAGGGTGGCTGCCAACGTGGTGCTGCCGGTGGCTCTGGTATTCACCATCTACATTTTCATGCGCGGTCACAACATGCCAGGCGGCGGATTCATCGCAGGCCTGATCACCGCGGTGGCGCTGGTACTGCAGTTCATGGCGATGGGCCAGGACAAGGCGGAAACCCACCTGCATTCCGAACATGGCCGACGCTTTGTTCGCTGGATCGGGGCCGGTCTGGGCATAGCCGGGCTGACCGGTGTCGCTGCATTCCTGTTTACCCGCATGTGCCCCTGCTGGGTGAGCTGCCTTTTGCGTCGGCTGCGCTGTTCGATCTGGGCGTCTACCTCACCGTGGTAGGGAGCACGCTGCTGACCATCTCGGTGCTGGGTACGGCCAGCCAGGAAACTCCGGCGCAGGCCATCGATCCCGGGAGCAACCCATGAGCATGGAGTTCCTTCTGGCTTCCGGCATCGGTTTTGTGACCGCCTGCGGCATCTATCTGTTGCTGAGGGGGCGCACCTTTCCGGTGGTGCTCGGTCTGTCCCTGATCGGCTACGCCGTCAACGTGTTCATCTTTCTGATGGGACGGCTGTGGACAGACGCACTGCCCATTCTGGTCGGCAACGAGGCAGTGGCTGACCCGCTGCCCCAGGCGCTGGTGCTGACCGCCATCGTGATCGGGTTTGCCACCACCGGATTTGTCATTGAACTGGCCCTGCGCAGCCGACACGAAAGCGGCAGTGACCACGTCGATGGTCATGAGCCTGGGCATGCGCCCGGCCATGTGGCCGGCTCGTCGAACGATGACAGCCACGGAGGGCGCGCCTGATGCTGCAGCCCATTCTGGACTTCTGGGGACACCATGCCCCGGTGCTTGCGGTCCTGCTGCCGGCTTTCACTGCGGTGCTGCTTTTGCTGCTCGGGGATCACGACGGCATGTCGGCACTGGGTGGCGGCCATGGGACCTCACGGTTGCGTTGGCGCCGGCGACTGGCATTGGGCTCCACCGCGCTGGGTCTGGCGATGGCGGTCGGCCTGGTGTGGCGGGCGTCGGGCGGCGAGCTGACCGTGTATGAACTCGGCGAGTGGCCGGCGCCCTTCGGCATTGTGCTGGTGGTGGACCGGCTGTCTGCGCTGATGGTGCTCCTGACGGCGCTGATAGCCCTGCCGGTGCTCGCGTATGCCTGCGGCGGATGGGACACGCGGGGACGCCATTTCCACGCCATTTTCCAGTTCCAGCTGATGGGCCTGTGTGGCGCCTTTCTGACCGGTGACCTGTTCAACCTGTTCGTTTTCTTCGAGGTGCTGCTGATCGCTTCTTACGTGCTGTTGCTGCATGGACAGGGTCGTGAGCGGCTTCGCATGGGCGTGCACTATGTGGTGCTCAACCTCTCGGCGTCGGCCCTGTTCCTGATCGGACTGGCCATGGTGTACGCCACGACAGGCACCCTGAACATGGCCGATGTGGCCCTGCACGCAGCCTCCATCGGTGGGGATGAGCTCGTTCTCTTCCAGGCGGCTGCGTTGATCCTTCTGGTGGTGTTCGGTCTCAAGGCTGCGTTGGTTCCGCTGTATTTCTGGCTGCCAGGCACCTATGCGGCGGCGTGTGCGCCTGTGGCAGCGCTGTTCGCGATCATGACCAAGGTGGGGGTCTACAGCATCATCCGCATGCACTGGGTCATTGTGGGCGCCGATGCGGGCCAGGCATCCTTCACCGCACAGCCCTGGCTGCTGCCGCTGGCCCTGCTGACCAGCGTGCTCGGTGTGCTGGGCGCCATGGGCGCGCATACCATGGGTCGGCTCGTGGCCTACCTCACGGTTTCGTCGGTGGGCACCATCCTGGCCGGCGTCGGTCTCTTCACGCCCGAAACGCTGTCGGCGGCGCTCTACTACACCTTGCACAGCACGGTCGTCATCGCTGGCCTGTTCCTGTTTGTCGAGCTGGTCGCCGCACAGCGCGGCGCGGCCGGCGACCGGCTCCAGCCGGCGACTGCGGTTCGCGAGCCTGTGCTGCTGGGCGTGATGATGCTGTTTGGCGCCGCGTCGGCCGCCGGCCTTCCGCCCTTGCCTGGCTTCATCGGCAAGCTCATGGTCCTGCAGAGCAGTTCGGGGCTTCCAGCCCAGGCCTGGGTCTGGACCGTGGTGCTGGTGGTGGGCTTTCTGACCATCATCGGCCTGGCCCGGGCCGGCGTGGTGCTGTTCTGGCATGTCCAGCCGGAGGCCGGCAGCCCCGATGCGGGACGCAGTCCCCGTATGCTGGGTGCGGCGGTGTCACTGATGGTGCTGACGGTGCTGATGGCAGTCCTGGCCTCGCCCATCAAACGTTACACCGATGCGACGGCGCAGCAATTGGTGGACAAGGCCTTCTATGCCGAGACCGTTCTCAAGCGCCAGGGCGGCGTCAACCTGCGCACGACCTTGCCTTACGACGGATCCCGTGGGCCTTTTGTTCGGCCAGCCGCTGGCGCGGATGGCCAGTCCCGATCGAAGGAGGCCGAATGAAGGACTTGTCCACCGTTTCCATCGGGCGGCGCTGGTTCCCGCATCCGGTGCTGTCGCTGCAGCTCGGGGTGAGCTGGCTGGTGCTGGTGCACAGCGTGGCCCTGGTCCACTGGCTCTCGGCCCTGCTGATCGCATGGGCGGTGCCACGCCTGCTGGCGCCATTTCTGGGTGACGCCAGCCGGATCCACTGGCCTTCCACGGTACGGCTGTTCCTGGTGGTTCTGTGGGATATCGTTGTCGCCAACATCACGGTGGCCCGCATCACCTTGGGTTCAATGCAGCGACCCCGTCCCGCCTGGCTGCGTGTGCCGCTGGAGACCGATCATCCGAGGGTGAACGCGCTGTTTGCCAGCATCATCACCATGACCCCTGGAACGGTGTCCATCACCATTTGCGAAGAGCGCCGGGAGATTCTGGTGCATGCGCTGGATTGCGATGACCCGCAGACCATGGTGCAGGACATGAAGGCGCGCTACGAAACGCCCCTGATCAGGGTCTTCCGGCTGCCCGCCGGCGCCCAGCAGGACCGTTCGAAAGGTGATGCATGAGCCCTTTGCTTGATTTTGCGCTGAACGCCGGCATCCTGAGCGTGGCAGCGGCGGTGCTGATGTGCAGCTGGCGCCTGCTCAAGGGCCCGGACATCGCCGATCGTGTACTGGCCCTGGATACCCTGTATATGAGCGTTGTCGCCCTCATCATCCTGCTCGACATGCGCTGGGACACTGTACTGCTGTTCGAGGCCGCCTTGATTGTGGCCATGCTGGGCTTTGTGTCCACCGTGGCATTGGCGCGTTACATCACCCGCGGTGATGTGGTCGAGTGATCGGACCCTGGAGATGCCGACATGAATGCCTGGTTTGAAAACATCGCTGCCGTCCTGATTCTGGTGGCCAGTGCGTTTCTGCTCGTGGGGGCTGTGGGCCTGGTGCGCTTTCAGGATTTCTACATGCGCCTGCATGCGCCCACCAAGGCATCGACCCTCGGTGTCGGGGGCATGCTGATCGCTTCCATGCTGGTCACCTACACCCACGGTTACCCGGGCATCGCCGAGTTGCTGATCACGCTGTTCGTTTTTGTGACCGCACCCGTTTCGGCGAATCTGCTGGGCGAGGCGGCGCTCCATCTGAAGTTGCGCTCAAAGGCGCCGGTGCCGCCCGACGCCGTGCCGGAGCGGCGGGCGGCAGACTGAAGCCCAGCCCGCACAGATAGCAGTCCATGACCTGGGTACCCACGGCCACCACGTTGTAGTTCGTGGTGTCCAGGAGCCAGTTGTCCAGAACGCCGGACAGGATGGCCTTGAGCCCGAGCGCTGCGGTACGGGTATCGGTGGGCAAGGTGATGCCGGCTTCTTGTGCGGCTGCATCGAACTCCTGCTCGAGGTAGCGCAGGTAGTCGTCGCGCCACCGGAGCTTGCGTTCCCGCACAGCCAGCATTTCGCCATTGAATTCGACCTGCTGGGTGGCAATCATGAACACGCGCCGCGCCTGTTCATCGGTGGCCGTGATGCGCAGCGCCGTGAGCACTGAAATCCGCAGGCGCTGCAACGGTGCTTCGA
>JALOSN010000223.1 GCA_025458415.1 Hydrogenophaga sp. | reverse complement strand
TCGCGCTGTACGACTCGCCCCAGGGTCGCTGGATCGTGGTCTCGAGCCAGGGCAACAACAGCTACGTCGTGCTCGACGCCGACCCACCGCACCGCGTGCGCGGGGCGTTCCGGATCGGGATTGCGGCCGATGCCGCCATCGATGGCGTGTCCGAGACCGACGGCCTGGAGGTGACATCCCGGCCGCTGGGGCCTGCGCTGCCCGCAGGCGCGCTGGTCGTGCAGGACGGCTACAAGCGGCTGCCGTCCGGGACGCAGAACTTCAAGATCATCGACTGGCGCGACATCGAACGGGTGCTGGGTCTGCCAAGGGCTCGTTGACTCCTGCGCAGCTTGAGGATGCACCCGGTCCGGCGCACGCGGCCCCGAGCTGGGCGAAGCGACATTCCCGTGTGGTCGGCTGCTTCGCGCTGGTCGCCCCTCGAAGCAAGATGCGCCGGTAGCCAGGGGGACATGGTTCAAGTCATCGCCACGCGAGCGTCTGCTTCTGGAAACGCTTCTGCTCCAGCTCGCCAGGCTCAGCGGGGGACTGCCGCCCGAAGGCATAGACGCCGGCCCTGCTTCTGGTGAAGGCCTGGTCGAGCCACCCGCCGAGGGCGGCGGTGCAGGGACGAACGGGGGCGATGGTGCGGATCGTTCAGGGCGTCACCGGCCCGATACCCCCAAGCGCCACGAAACCGGACTCCGCAGGCGAAACCACAGAGATGAACCGGAGTGGTTCCCGACCCGTGTTGAGTGCCCCGTGAACCGCACCTCTTGGCGCAACGGCGATGGTCCCCGGGACAAGCGGTGCCCCCGTTGACTCGGGTGTCTCGAAGTAGAGGCCCTGACCCGACAGAACGATCCACGTGTCCTGGCCGGTTGGGTGCGAATGCAGCTCGATTCGCTGGCCGGGATCCACATGCCAGCAAACGACGGCCGCGTCCTCGGTTTCCGTGACAACGATTCGAGGTGGCTCGGTCTGGCCCGCGTGAAAGAACTTGTCCGACTCGAACATTCGACCTTGATGCATCCGAGATCTCCACAGTGGGGGACCTGCTGAAAAGCAAGAAGCAAACCGGCACCAACGTGGGTCGGATCCATGCTCGAAGCTGCCTGGACAGGCTTCGCATGGGCACGGCGGCCACGATCATGCTGCCGCAGACATCCCGTCTTGGTCAGTCTCGGCCTCGTCGTCGGGCCGTGCGCGGCGGGCGTTGAGACAGCCACGTGCAGCAAGCCCCACGCGCGGCGCCGCGTCGTTGCGCAGCGTCCGGCAGCGGGTCCGATGCTCGACCACCCGGCGTGCGGCAGGACGTCGCCCCCCGACGATCTGGCGCAGCCCACTCGTAGCCAGCGAGCACTGACGGGGATAACGCGGGGGCTTGACGACGCCGTGACATCGGCAGTGGGCCCACACGCAGCAGCGACTGTCATCAAGTGGCGGCGGGCGGGTTCCTAGAGTGCAGCAGCGTTTCCACAGCACTCGCCCCCACCCGCAGCCATGACGCCGAAGAAGCCCCAGCCCGCCGCCACCCCCCTTGGCGAAAACCCGATCGAGCACGGCCGCCGCCGCTTCCTGCAATGGGGAGCAGCCGGCGCCGCGCTGCCCCTGGCCGCCTGCGGCGGGGGCAGCGACGACATCAACGTCGACAACACGAACCCGCTGCCAACGGCGCAGTTCGCCGACGAGCGCCGCATCCTCTCGGAGCCGATGCTGCAGAACCCCGGACCGGACAGCGTGCGCGTGGTCTGGTTCAGCGAGTTCGATGACGGCCGCCACTTCGTGCGCTACGGCGCCAACTTCGAGAGCGAGGCGCTGGCCCGCACGACCCGCATGACGCACATGCTGGAGGACGCGGGGTCTCAGGTGTTCCAGCTCGTCACCGGCAGCTGGACCGTGCCGCGCGAGCGGCGCGTGTTCCGCCACGAGGCGCTGGTGGTCGGCCTGCCTGCCGGCGAGCGTGTGCCCTACGTGGCCATCAGCGAGGTTCAGGGCCGCGCCTGGCGCTCGGGCTCGTACACGCTGCGGGCGCTGCCGCGCGCCGGCCAGGCGCTGCGCATCCTGCTGACCTCAGACCACCAGAACAACCCCATGTGCTCCGCCAACCTGCAAAAGATGGCCGAGACCGTGGGCACGGTCGACGCCGTCCTCTTCCCCGGCGACTTCGTCAGCCAGCCCAACCGCGCCAGCGAGTGGTTCGATCGCGCCGGTGGCGGTGGCAACGCCAACCTGGTGGGCAACCCGAGCTTCTTTCAGAGCCTGCAAGGCACCGCCCGCCGCTGGACACCGGGCTCTCCCTACACCGGTGCTCCAGTCCTGCAGCACGCCCCGCTGTACGGCTGCCTGGGCAACCACGAGTACCCGGGCCGCTGGCGCATGGACCCGGCCACCAACAACGCCAACAACCCTGCGCCGGTCACCATCAACGAGATGGACAACGATCCGCAGCCGCGCTGGTACGCCGAGGCGCGCTACGCCGAGTTGGCCGCCACCGTCAACCCGGGCAACGACCCGGCGCTGCGCGAGCGCTGGATCGAGGACAACTCCTACGAATGGACAACCTACCGCGAGATGTGGTCGCTGCCCGAAGGCCCGGAGGGCAAGGCCTACTGGGCGCAGCGCTTCGGCGACGTGTTCATCGTCTCGCTGGATGCCAACCGCGTCTGGCGCACCTGGGCTGCCAACCAGCGCGGCAAGTTCACCGAGCGTTTTGTCGACGCGCAACGCCGCGTCACCGCCAACACCGACGAGTGGGGTTTCGGCGACATCAACTTCCGCCCCTTCGGCCGTGGCTCGCGCCAGCACGATTGGCTGCAGCAGGTGCTGGCCAGCGAGGCCTGCCGCACGGCGCGTCTGCGGATCGTGCTCTCGCACCAGACGATGGCGGGGCTGGGCGACAACGCGGTGCCCGTGCAGGCCGAGATCCGGACCACGATCGAGCTCACGGACGGCAGCACCATCGGTCCGTTCCCGGCCCGCGACTGGCCTGCGCGCTGGCCCGCGATCCGCGCGCTGGTGGCCGCCGGCGAGGTGCGCTACGTGAAGCACGACTACCCGCGTGTCGCTGACCAGTGGCTCACGGACATCGAGCCGCTCCTGCTGGCCGCCCGCGTCCACCTGGTGCACACCGGCCACTCGCACCTGTGGAATCGCACCCAGGCCACCGGTGCCGATGGCCACCGCATGCACTACCTGGAGGCGTCGAACTTCGGCAATTCCTTTGGGGCGATGTTCTTCGCCAATGCGCAAGCTGGCGTGTCGGCCAGCCAGGGACCTCGCAATGGCGGCAGCGTGCCCGGCAGCGCGAACTGGGTGGCGCAGACCACCGCGCCCCAGGCCGCGCTCGGCGGCCAGCCGCGCACGGGCCTGACCTGGAACTCCGCCGACTACCCCGTGGCGGGCGAGGTGCACGCGCGACCGATGGCACAGCCCAGCCTCGTCAATCCGATGCGCACGCTGGACCGCCGCAGCGCCGCCTGGACCGAGCAGGACCTGCCCTTCGTGGCAAGCAACAACCTGTGCACCTTCAGTGTGCTCGACACCGCCACGGCCACCGTCACGAGCTGGTGCTTCGACAGCCGCGACCCCGCCGCCGCG
Organism: Hydrogenophaga sp.; assembly: GCA_025458415.1. Taxonomy (GTDB): domain Bacteria; phylum Pseudomonadota; class Gammaproteobacteria; order Burkholderiales; family Burkholderiaceae_C; genus Hydrogenophaga. Next base: position 428 of record JALOSN010000223.1, on the reverse strand, counting down.
CCAGTGCGCTTCGACGAGCTGGCGCTGCTGGCCTGGTGCCGGCCACCGGCCATCTCTGCCCGGCGCCGGTACCTTGATCGATCCGTGCTGCTTCCAAAGGTCGCAACGAAGTCCTGCACGAAGGTTGTGGTGCCCGCCAGCGTCAGGGTGAACTCCCGATGCGGGCACCCCGAAGGCACCTCCAGCCGGTGCTTCGAGCCAGTGGCCGCGCTACCCTCAGCCCCGCCCAAAGCGGGCCTGGAGCCTTCCAATACTCAAGCTCGACTCCCTGGACAAGTCGTCCGTCTCTGAGCGCATGAATATTGGAAACATACCGGCTTTTCTTTATGTATATCAACAACTTACGTCACCTGGCTGGCCGGACTGTTAATCCGTAGGTCCCTGGTTCGAGCCCAGGTCGGGGAGCCAAGAAACTCGTTGAAGATCAG
>JALOSN010000222.1 GCA_025458415.1 Hydrogenophaga sp. | reverse complement strand
CGCCGGAGCGGCTTTCGGTGACCGCTTGTGACAGGTCCCGAACGTCGTCAGGGCCGGTCTGACCAGCCTTGCCGGATCAGGCGGTCTTCCTCGGCCGCGCCCAGGGCCTCGTCCAGGCCCAGGGACTCGACCATGGCCGCCAGCGCATCGGCCTGACCGGAGGCCGGCACGAAGGCCGGCGCCTGGCCGATCTGGCCCTGGTCGGGTCCGCGGTCGATCAGCAGCTGCGTGACCCAGATGCCGTCGGTCCTGCAGGCGATGCCGTGCGACAGGCGTCCTCCGGCGACCTGCTCGAACTCGCGGCAGGGCTGGCCGTCCGCCCTCCGGAAAGTGGCCAGGGGCAGTGCGCTGCCGTCGGCCAGGGCCACGCTGGTGCCACTGGGGGTGGTCTGCAGCACCTGGGCCAGTGTCTGGCCGGTGTCGGCGCCCTGGCTCCCCCACCAATGGCCCGCGACCAGACCGACGGCCAGCGCGACGCTGGCCGCAGCCGCCCAGCGGGGCCAGAAGCGGGTGTCGTTGGCCGGGCTGCGCTCGGGGGTGGTCACGTGAACCGGGGTGGCGACCGGCAACGGTGCGGGCATCGGGGTCAGGGCAGCCGCGGCTTCGCCGGCCATCGGATGCTGGCGCACGGTGTCCAGCAGCCGCTGCGGCACCGGCTCCGACAGCAGCTCGCGGGCCACCGGGTCGAGCAGCGCGCCGGTTTCGCGGAAACGGGCCAGCAGCTCGCGGGCCTCGGCATCGCTGTCCAGCAGGGCCTGCACGTGACCGCGCTGCTCGGGAGGCAGCTGGCCATCGGCATGGGCCATGATCAGTTCGATATCGGTGTCTTTCATGTTCAACCTTTCGCCGGGGTGGAAGCCCCGGCCGCGAGCAGCTCGTGCAGCGCCAATCGGGCGCGCGCCAGCCGGCTCATCACGGTGCCCATCGGAATCTGCAGCAGCTCGGCCGCTTCCTTGTAGGACAGTTCTTCCACACAGACCAGCATGAGCAGCTCACGGTGCTCGGGGCGCAGTTGCTGCAACGCATCCGACACGCGGGCCAGGTCACTGCGCAGCTCGGGTGCCCGGTGGGCGTGTTCATCGGCCTGGGGCTCGATGTCCTCCATGTCGACCGGGTCGCCCCGGACCTTGCGGCTGCGCAGGCGGTCGAACCACAGGTTCTGGATGATGCGGTACATCCAGCTGTCCAGCCGGGTGCCAGGCTCCCACTGGTCGCTGCGCTCCAGCGCACGCTCGCAGGCCGCCTGGACCAGGTCGTCGGCGTCGTCGCGCTGGCCGGTGAGGCCGTAGGCAAAGCGCCTGAGGCGGGGCAGGAGCTGCACGAGTTCCTCTCGAAAGTCGTTCATCGGTGGGGCGAATGTCCTGACAACGTGGGGGTATCGGGAATATTCCGGGCTCGTGCGCGTTATGGTCGTCAGATAGGGTTTGCCGACCTGGAGAATCATCGCACCATGAAATCCCGTCCGATCGTACTGCTGTTGCTGCTCACCGCCTGGGTGGCGCCCGTTGTCCTGCATCCGGTCTGGCCGGATGCCACCGTGCCCGGGGTATCGAAGGCCTGGGCTGATGACGGCGATGACGACGATGACGACGATGACGACGACGATGACGACGACGATGACGATGACGACGATGACGACGATGACGACGACGATGACGACGACGACGACGACGACGATGACGATGACGACGATGACGCAACCACGAACAACGCGCCGCCGGTGGCCACGGTCAATGTGACCAGTGGCGGCGACGCCCTTCAGGCCGAGGTGCTGGCACTGGACCTGTCCCGCGCAGAGCTCTCGCAGGCGCTGCAACGGGGTTTTTCAGTCATCCGTTCGGAATTCCTGCTGGCCCTGGGCGTGACCTACAACCGCCTGGCGGTGCCCGAAGGCCTGAGCGAGCGCCAGGCGGTGGCCCTGCTGGAGGGTCTTTATGGCGCCGACCGGGTTGATTTCAACCACGCCTACCGGCTCACCCAGGCCAACTGCAAGGGTGAGCGCTGCACCACACGCCAGATCGTCAACTGGAAGGACGAGCAGAGCCTGCGCTGCCGCATCGAAACCCGCATCGGCATCATCGACACCGGGGTCAGCGCTGTGCGTTCAGGCGTACCGCCGGCGCGGCTGACGACTCGGCGCTTCCATGGCAACCCCGACCGGTCGGACCCTGCGCATGGCAGCGCGATCGCCGCGCTGCTGGCGGGCAGCGAGCATGCAGTGCCCGGCCTGCTGCCCTACGCGCGCCTGTACGCCGCCGACGTGTTCGGCCAGCGCAAGGACGGCAGCCCGGTCAGCTCGGCCACGTTCATCGCCGAGGCGGTGGACTGGCTGGTTCGCCAGCGCGTTCAGGTGATCAACATCAGCGTGGCCGGTCCCGACAACGCCTTGCTGAAAGCGGCCGTCGAGAAGGCGGTGGCCCGGGGTGTGACGGTGGTGGCATCGGCCGGCAACGACGGACCCAGGGCCCGGCCCGCCTTTCCGGCGGCCTATCCGGGCGTCATCGCCGTCACGGCCGTCGACGCGCGGCGTCGCCTCTATCCGCTCGCCAACCGCGGTGCCTATGTGGCCCTGGCCGCGCCCGGTGTCGCCGTCTATGCGCCCACGGCCGACGGAGGTGACTACCACACCGGCACCTCGTTCGCTTCGCCTTTTGTGGCCGCCAGCGCCGCCGTGCTTCGGGCGCGGGGTGTCAGCGACCCCGCTGAAGTGCTCAAGGGCCTGCAGCGCTCGGCCATCGACCTGGGTGCACGTGGGCGTGATCCCCTGTACGGCTGGGGCCTGCTTAGGGCGCCCGCCAAGTGCCCGTGATGCGCTGGCGCGCCCTTTCGGCGGCGGCCCTGCTGGCCCTGGGGACGGGCCTGGCCCTGCCGGCTGAAGCAACCTGGCCAGGCGAGCCACCGCTGGACCATCGCCTGCACCTGGCGGCGCGCTATCTGCACGACCAGATCGGCGCGGAAGGCAAGATGGTCTACCGGCGCCATGCCCTGACCGCAGAAGCCGACGCCGGTCGCTACAACCTGCTGCGCCATGCAGGCACCCTGCTGGCCCTGGCCGAATACCACCAGGAACATCCGCCGGATGCCGTGCAGCAGGACCGCATCGGTCGTTCCCTGTCCTTCCTGAAGCACTGCTGCATGCGACCCTCGCTGCCCGCTGCCGATGACCTGGCCCTGTGGTCGGACCCGGAGCTTGTGGGCGGTCGTCGCAGCTACCCGGTGGCCAAGCTCGGCGGTGCCGGGCTCGCACTGGCCGCCATGGCGCAGTGGCGCCGTGTCCGGCCGGACCATGTGCCCTTGCAGGACATGCAGGCGCTGGCGCGCTTCATCCTGTCCATGCAGGCCGAGGATGGCCGCTTCCAGTCCCTGCACGCCCTGCATTCGGGTCAACACGACCCGCAATGGGAATCGCTCTACTACCCGGGTGAGGCCGCGCTGGGCCTGATCCTTCTGTTCGAGCACGACGGTGACCGGCGCTGGCTGGAAGCGGCGGTCGATGCCCTGCGGGCCCTGGCCCGGCAACGCGAAACGCAGGCCGATCCCCCTCCTGATCACTGGGCCCTGCTGGCCACCGGCCGCCTCTGGCAGCAGGAGCCGCAGGCGCTGGAAGCGGCACTGCCCGCAGGGTTCAGCTGGCAGCTCGCCCCGGGCAAGACCGCATTGGCACCGCTGCTGATGGGCCACGCCCTGTCGGTGGCCCGCTTCATGCTGCGCGAGCAGTCATCCGTCCAGGGACCGGATTGCACGAAGGGCAGCTTCACCGCGGACGGCCGGACCACACCCACCGCGACCCGACTGGAAGGGCTGCTGGGGCTGCTGCCC
>JALOSN010000221.1 GCA_025458415.1 Hydrogenophaga sp. | reverse complement strand
CAGCGCGGTGCGCCGGGGCGCCTCCAGGCGCGGACCGGATGGCCGGGACCAGGTGCCACTGGCCTGCAACTGGGCTTCGGGCACCGCCACACGCAGACGCTCCAGCCGCCACTCGCGCTGGGCCGCCGAGCCCTGGTTGCTGGCCTGTACCTCGACGCGCCGCGGCGGTCGGGGGGAGGTCCAGCCGGGACAGGCGGGCGAACACATGCCCGGCGTGTCCGGCATCGGACGGCTGGTAGGCGACATAGCCGTTGAGCTGTTCGGCATCGATGTTGGCGCGCCATTCGCTGCCTTCGCGCGATCCGCCGGCCACCACCCGGTTGAAGCTGCGACCGCCGACACTGAGCCGGTCGGCGCGCACGGCCAGGGTGGTGGGCAGGTAGTCCAGGCGCTCGTCGGTGCCGGGCGCGGCACCTGTGGCCGGGCTGGCGGCGCTGCTGGCGGTGCCGGCAAACACCCGCTGCCAGGCATCGACGTCGACCTCGGCCAGGCGGATGTTGGCCTGCACGCCCCGCGAAGGCAGGGCCACGCTTTCGCCGACGTCCAGACCCAGGCCGATGCGTCCCCGCAGCACGCGAGGCTGGGCGCCATCGACCGCCCGGTCGTAGGCCAGCGACAGCAGCGGCTGCTCGGGCGGACCGATGTCCAGCGCCAGCCGGTCGGTCTCGGCCACGTCGCCGACGATGACGCCGGCACTGTTCTCGTAGCGCAGCGCCAGCGGCTGGTCGGCCGTCTTGCCCAGCGGGGCTGGCAGGTCGACCGCCAGGCCACGCAGGTCGCTGCGCAGGCGCAGCTCGGGCACGCCGCCACGGAACTGCAGCTCACCGCTGTAGACGGTGCTGCCGCTGGCCGTCTGGAACAGGCGCGAGACCAGGCCCAGGTCGCCGTCGCGCAGGCCCTGGGCGGTGGCCGTGCCCTGACCGGTGAAACGCAGGCGCGCACCCGCCGGGTCCTGGGTGGCCGGTCCCAGCCCGCCTTCGAACCGCAGTTCGCCTCCATAGACCGTGGCCCGCGCTTCGCGGACCTGGAAACCGGACTCGTTGAACTCCAGCAGGCCGCTGGCCTGGCGCAGCTCGGGCGCCGCCGGCTGGATCAGCACATCGTTGCCGGGGAAGCGGACCTGTCCGTTGAGGCGGATGTCGCCCAGGTTGTACAGGGGCAAGCCCAGGCGCAGGTCCAGCCGGGCCTGTCCGCCCATGCGCGAACGCGCCAGCGCACCCCCCAGGAAACCGTTCACCGGTGAACGCTGCACATAGGCGAGCATCTGCGCCGCCGGGCCTTCGGCGCGGGTCACCACCTGCAGCACCGAACGCTCGCTCAGGTCGTCGATGCGCACCTCGGCCTCGCTGAGCCTCACATCCGGGGCGCCGTCCACAGTGGTCGACAGGTTCCACACCCGCAGCGCCTGGCGGTCGAGCAGGAACTCGCCCGAGGCCTGGCGCAGCGACGGCCAGCGGGGCGTGGCTTCGGCGCCGTCCTGCAGATAGGCCGGCACGTAGTCGAAGTCCAGGCCGCGAAAGCGCGCCCCGATGCGGAACGCCCGGTCGGGGCCCACCGGCACGGTCGGCATGTCCCAGATGTCGCCCTGGATGCGGAAGCTGACCTCGGTGGGGCCGGCCGCCCGAATGGATTCGCGCAGGTAGCGGCGCACATCGTCACCGACGCTCAGGGGCAGGTAGCGGTGCACCCGGGTGCCGTCGGCGCGGCTGAGGTTGGCCTCGACGTCGAGCAACCCGGGAAAGCGCGAGGCCGACGGGCTGGTCGCCGGATCGGCGGTCTGCCAGCGCACCCGGGCCGTGCCGTCGGCGTCGGCGCTCTGCAGGCTGACCTCGTCCAGGTCGACCTCGATGCGTTCGCCCTGCAGGCGCCAGCGGGCGGTTGTCTCCAGCCGGCGCACCGGGATCAGCGGGTCCTCGAAGATGTCGGGCAGTTCGACATGCCCGTCGTTGACCAGCACCTGGGCGCGGCCGCCGTCCTGATCGAGTTCGAATTCGACACGGGCCCCGGCCACACCAGGCCGGCCGGGCAAGGGGTAAAGCCCGGTGGAGGACATGCGGCCACTGGGCGCGCCGCGCAGGCTCAGGGCCTGCACCACGCCACGGGCACGGAAACGCCCCTCGCCGAAGGCTTCGAGGGGGGCCTCGGGGTGGTCGGCCTGCCAGGTGGCATCGAGGTCGGTGACCTGGCCCTCGGGCTGCAGGCTGTCCAGCCAGCCGTGGGCGGGCGCGCCCAGCGGCAGGCTGGCGGCCACCGCACCGAGCGCACCCAGGTCGATGCGTTCGGCCCGCAACACCGCAGAGGCGGGGCGTTCGCCACGGGGAACCGCGTGGCCGACGCGCAGCACACCGCCCGGCCAGACGTGCCCGTCACGGGTTCGGAAACGCAGGTCATCGCTGCTGAAGCCGAAACCGTCGGCGTTCCAGTGGGCTCCCAGGCGACCCTGCAGGCTCACCAGGTCCAGCTCGGGCAGGTCGGCACCCAGCCGGGTCCGCAGGTCCTGCAGGTCCAGCTCGGCCGTGACCGCACCGACCTCGCCGCGCTGCATGTCGGCCCAGGCCTGCACGCGGCCCTGGCCGGCGAACACCTCGATGTTCCACTCGGACAGGTCGACATGGCGACGCAGCCGACGTACGTCGACGCGGGGAAACTCGGCGTACAGCTCGCCGCTCCAGTTGTGCCATGGACGGGCCGGCCCGTCGGCGGCGTCCGGCACCAGGTCGAGCAGGGGTTGGCGCAGGCGGGCGCGCAGGCTGAAGCGCTGGCCCCATTCGGGCGGCGGTGTGGCGTCCAGCCGCATCTCGTGCTGCCGGCCGCGGTTGCGCACCACCAGATCCAGCTCCGCCAGCGCCAGCGGACCGTCGGCCTGGGCCCGCAGCTCGTCGGTCCAGCGCACGGTGCCCTGGCGGATGACCAGCTCGGGCTGGTCGAAGAACCAGTCACCCGCCTGGCCTCCGCCGTCGTCGTCGCTGCCGCTGACGTCCAGCCCGGCCACTTCGATCCGGCCCTGGGCGGTACGCCGCACGTCGAGGACCGGCGCGTCGATGACGACCTGTTCGACACCCAGCCGCCACAGCGAGGTCACGGACACCGCCACGTTGACCTGCGGCAGCAGCAGGGCTTCCCGGCCCCGCGGGTCGAACAGGCGCACGTCACGCAATTCAATGACGGGGACCAGGGCCGGCAGCAGGCGCTTCTCGCCCGGGGTCGACTCGGCGCGCAGTTCGCCGATGCGAACCGGTATACCCACACCGGCGCTGACCCATCGCTCCACGGCAGGGCGCCACTCGCCGATTCGCGGCACAATCCACAGGTGGAGGGCTCCCCAGCTGAGTGCGAACAGTCCCCAGGCGGCCAGCACGACCCACAACAACAGTCGGGTGGTCACCGAAAGGATTCTGAGGGTTCGCGTGGCAGTTGCGATCGGCGCCGGGCTTTGATTCATGTCCAACTCAAATTATGACGGTCAGCCAAGGGAACAGTTCCATCGCCGGTGATACCGCGGTGGGCAAATGCCACATCCAGCACCCCATGCCGTCACAGGCCGATCATTCCCGCTTTGTCCAGCGCATCCGCAGGCGCTATGGCAACGAGCTCGACTGCCTGTCACCCGGCGCCCCGGTGCGAAGCACCATGCAGGCGTGCATGGAACAACTGCAGCAGCGGGGCCTGGGCGCCCCGGCTGCGCTGCGGGTGACCCGCCAGCTGGTGCTGGAACGGCTGGCGGTGCTCGACTGCGAACACGCCGCTCCCCTGTCCGACATCACCCGCGCCGTGACCGAACTGGCCGAACTGGCCCTGGACACCGCCTGCCAGCTGGCCTTTGCCGACCTGGACGCGTTGCATGGGGCACCGGTGACCGATGGCGGCCAGCGCGCCCAGCTCTGGGTGATCGGCATGGGCAAGCTGGGCGCCCGTGAACTCAACGTCTCCAGCGACATCGACCTGATCTACGTCTACGACCAGGACGGAGAAACGGCGGG
>JALOSN010000220.1 GCA_025458415.1 Hydrogenophaga sp. | reverse complement strand
GGCGTGGTAGCGGGCCAGTCGCTCGCGCAGGCCGCCGTTTTCGTAGGCCTTCTTCGCCTGGCCGATGGCGTCCACCGCCACCGTTTCAACCATCACATGCGGCGCCATGACCACACATGCCGGTACCGGGTGTGAGGCGGCGTACAGCAGGGCAACGGTGGCGCCGTCGGAGTGGCCCACCAGCACCGGAGGCGGCATGCCCAGGGCCTCGATCAGCCGGGGCAGCACACGCTCGGCCTCGCGGTGCATGTAATCGGGGCGGTGCCGCCCGCGGTTCCAGACCGGCCCGTCCTCCCAGGGACCGCGCACGTCGGGTATCGGGTCCGACTGGCCGTAGCCGCGTCGCGAATAGAGCCAGCCGGCGCGGCCACTGGCCTCGCAGAGCTCCTGTGGCCAGAAACGACCGCGCTGGCGCCACATGGCCACGCTGCCCAGTCCCTCGTGCAGGAAAAGCAAGGGTGGCAGCTCGTCGGGACCCGGGATGTGGGCCACTTCCAACCCCACGCCGTCGATGTCGATGCGGTTCATTTCGCCATCCTACCCAGAAGCGCCAGGGTGTCGGTTCCGCCGGCAGGAATGACCGTGCCGCGGTATTCTTGAGGCATGTCCCTCCTGCTCGATGCCTTCTGGCGTGCCGTGGCCTATTGCCTGCACCCGCGCGTGATCGCGTTCTCGATGCTGCCACTCATCCTGATGGTGGTGCTGTCGTTTGCCCTGGGCTACCTGTTCTGGGACGCCGCGGTGGCCTCGGTCATGGAGGGATTGCAGAGCCTGTCGCTGGTGCAGGCCTTCTTCGGCTGGCTCGAACGCATCGGTATGGAGGGCTTGCGGACCGTGCTTGCGCCCTTGCTGGTGCTCATCATGGCCACACCGGTGATCGTCTTGTGCTGCCTGTTGCTGGTGGCGGTGTTCATGACGCCAGCCATGGTGTCCCTGGTGGGCAGGCGCCGCTTTCCCGAGTTGGAGAAGAAGCGGGGAGGCTCCCTGCTGGTGAGCATCCTGTGGTCGGTGGGCTCCACGCTGCTGGCCCTGCTGGTTCTCGTCCTGTCCATGCCGCTGTGGCTGATCCCGCCGCTGGTGCTCATTCTGCCGCCCCTGATCTGGGGCTGGCTCACCTACCGGGTGTTCGCCTTTGATGCCCTGGCCGAACATGCCAGCGCCGACGAGCGCCGCCAGATTCTCAAGGAACACCGCGGCACCCTGCTGGCCATGGGCATCGTCAGCGGATACATCGGCGCAGCGCCCAGCCTGTTGTGGGCTTCGGGGGCCCTGTTCATTGCCATGGCTCCGCTGCTCGTGCCGGTGGCCATCTGGATCTACACGCTGGTGTTCGCCTTTGCGTCCCTCTGGTTTGCCCACTACGGTCTGGCCGCGTTGCAGAAAATGCGTGTCGACCGGGGCATCGACGTGCTGGACGCGGTCTGGCGCGATCCGGACGCCACCCGCGGCGAAGGTGTGACCGAAGCGCTGTCTGCACCACCGAAGGCCGGCCCACCGGCCATGGGGCTGCCTCAACCTCCCGCCAACAACCCCTGATCCACATGAATGCCTGCACACCGGCGGCCGATGGCGGCGCCATACCCGATTTCGGGCTGATCATCATCGGTGACGAGATCCTGTCCGGCCGCCGCGCCGACAAGCACCTGCCCAAGGTCATCGAACTGCTGGGCCAGCGTGGACTTCCGCTGGCCTGGTCCCAGTTCATTGGCGACGACCCGCGACGCATCACCGATGTGCTGCGCCAGGCCTTCGCCGGGGGTGACATCGTGTTCTGCTGCGGGGGCATTGGTGCCACCCCGGACGACCACACCCGCCAGTGCGCCGCGGCGGCCCTCGGGGTCGAACTGGCCCTGCACCCTCAGGCCAGGGTCCTGATCGAGGAGCGCATGCGCGATGTGGCCGCCGAGCAGGGGCAGCGTTACGAGCCTGACCGGCCCGACAATGTGCACCGGCTCAACATGGGGGTGTTCCCTGTGGGGGCGGACATCATTGCCAATCCCTACAACAAGATCCCGGGCTTCAGCTGCACCGGTCCGGGCGGGGCACGGGTGCATTTCGTACCGGGTTTTCCGGTCATGGCCTGGCCGATGATCGAATCCGTGCTGGACACGGCCTGCCGGCCATGGCACCGCCTGAACGCGCGGCAGGAAAAGTCGGTCGTGGTCTTTGGCGCGATGGAGGCCACCCTCACCCCCCTGATGCTGCAGATCGAGCAGGACCATCCGGTCAAGGTGTTCAGCCTGCCGAGCGTCGACCACCCGGTGCACGGGCGCCACATCGAACTGGGCGTCAAGGGTGAACCGCCAGCAGTGACCGCCGCTTACGCCGATCTGCTGGCCGGCCTGGAGCAGCATGGTGCCCGACTGGGCCCCGAAATGGTGCGAAACCAATAGGCACCAACAAAGTGCATTGATTTGCACTGTTATGGTGCTCGATCGGGGTGCCCGCTGCCGTGTGCCCGGCTCAGCCCCGGGTCTGGCGGCCCTTGTGACCCGGGCGTTGCGCCGTGCCGGTGCATGGGTCCTCGGGGATAATGGGAAGCCAGATCCCGGGTTTCACCGAAGTTGTGCGGTGCACATCGATCGGGCGTCGGGTGGCACGGATACTGCTAGCCAGATGGCGACCGCTTTTTTCATTCACTCACCCAGCTACAGGAGTTATTGATGGCCAAGACCGTCGCAGACGTGATGCAAATGGTGAAGGACAACGACGTCAAGTTTGTTGACTTCCGCTTCACCGACACCCGGGGCAAAGAACAGCACGTCACCGTGCCCGTGTCCGCATTCGACGAAGACAAGTTCACCGCCGGTCACGCCTTTGACGGCTCGTCGGTGGCCGGCTGGAAGGGCATCGAAGCCTCGGACATGCAGCTCATGCCCGACCCCGCGACGGCCAACATCGACCCGTTCTTCGAAGAAACGACGATGTTCCTGCAGTGCGACGTGATCGAGCCCAGCGACGGCAAGGCCTACGATCGCGATCCGCGCTCGGTGGCCCGTCGCGCCGAGGCTTATCTGAAGGCCTCCGGTCTGGGCGATACCGCCTACTTCGGACCGGAACCCGAGTTCTTCATCTTCGACGGCGTGCGCTGGAGCTGCGAGCCCGGCCGTGGTTTCTACGAAATCGAAGAGTACGAAGCACCCTGGAACAGCGGCGCCAAGCTCGAAGGTGGCAACCGCGGTCACCGTCCCCGCGTCAAGGGTGGCTACTTCCCGGTGCCCCCGGTCGACAGCACGCACGACATGCGCGCTGAAATGTCGCTGATCCTCGAATCGCTGGGCATCCCGGTCGAGGTGTTCCACCACGAGGTGGCCGGCGCCGGTCAGTGCGAGATCGGTACCAAGTTCTCGACCCTGGTCGAGCGCGCCGACTGGACCCAGGTTCTGAAGTACGTGGTGTGGAACGTGGCCAATGCCTACGGCAAGACCGCGACCTTCATGCCCAAGCCCTACCACGGCGACAATGGCTCCGGCATGCACGTGCACCAGTCGGTCTGGAAAGACGGCAAGAACCTGTTTGCCGGCGACGGCTACGCCGGCCTGAGCGATTTCGCCCTGTACTACATCGGCGGCATCATCAAGCACGCCCGTGCCCTCAACGCCATCACCAACCCGTCCACCAACAGCTACAAGCGCCTGGTGCCGCATTTCGAAGCCCCGGTGAAGCTGGCCTACTCGGCCAAGAACCGCTCGGCCTCGATCCGCATCCCCTACGTGGCCAACCCGAAGGGCCGCCGTGTGGAAGCCCGCTTCCCGGACCCCATGGCCAACCCCTACCTGTGCTTCTCGGCCCTGCTGATGGCCGGTCTGGACGGCGTGGA
>JALOSN010000219.1 GCA_025458415.1 Hydrogenophaga sp. | reverse complement strand
CCAGCAGTGCTTCACGGCCGACCAGACCCTGGGCGTACTGCTGGCGCACCTTGGCCTTGGCGTCGTTCGACAGTCCGCTGACCATGGGGCCGGCGGGCACGAACACGGTGGACAGGTGGCCGAACTGGAGCGCACCCATGAACAGGCCGGGCACGATCTTGTCGCACACGCCCAGCATGAGCGCGGCGTCGAACACCTTGTGCGACAGCCCGACGGCGGTGGCCAGGGCGATGACGTCGCGCGAAAACAGCGACAGCTCCATGCCTTCGGCGCCCTGGGTGATGCCGTCGCACATGGCCGGCACGCCGCCAGCCACCTGGGCGGTGGCGCCGATGGCGCGGGCGTGGCTGCGCAGCTGCTCGGGGTAGTGCTCGAAGGGCTGGTGGGCCGAGAGCATGTCGTTGTAGGCGGTGATGATGCCCACGTGGGGGGCGCGCTCGGCATGGATGACCAGCTTGTCGGCCGCGGGCAGGGCGGCCGTGGTGTGGGCCATGTTGGCGCAGCCCATGCCCGCGCGCTGGGTCTGGCCGGCGCGGGCCTGGGCGTCCATGCTGGCCAGGTAGTCGCCGCGCAGGCCGCGGCTGCGGTCGATGATGCGTTGCGTGACGCGCGCGAGCGTGTTGTTCAAAGGGGCGTTCATGAGGTCATCCGATCCAGACGCTCACGGGCGTCCGAGTTTGGTTCAGCACGAGTGAGACGGGCAGGGCCGGGTTGGCTTTGGCGGCGGCCTGGTGGTAGACGGCCAGCTTGTTGTCACCGGCGATGGACAGCACCAGTTCGCGCGCTTCCAGCAAGGCGTGCAGGGTGAATGTCAGGCGGGCATGCGGCGCCGGCACCGGCGCCTGCTCGGGCACCACCCAGGCCAGGCGGTCGTCGCTGGCGATGGCGCGGGCATAACCGGGCGCGCCGGGGAACAGCGAGGCGGTGTGCCCGTCTTCGCCCATGCCCAGCACGGCCACATCCAGCGGCCAGGGCAGGTCGGCGATGCGATCGGTGGCGTCTCTCACCAGCGCGTCCAGCACGTCGGCGTTGAACACCGGTGCGAGTTCGCGGAAAAACAGGCAGAAGCGTGCGGCCGCGGCCTTGCCCTGCAGCAGGTGGCGGGCCACCAGGGCCGTGTTGCTGGCCTCGTGGTCGCGCGGGACGATGCGTTCGTCCACCAGCACGATGCTGACCTTGGACCAGTCCAGGTCTTCGTCGCGCAGGACTTCGAACAGGGGAATGGGCGACTTGCCGCCCGACACCGCGAGGCTGGCCTGGCCACGCGCGGCAATGGCGGCGCGCAGCGCATCGGCGATGTGCCGGGCGATGGTGGCAGACGTGGCGCCGGTGTGCTCGAGGATCGCCATCAGGCCTCCTCTACCCAGGCAGAGCCTTCGCGCGCCATCAGGGCCGACGACGCGGCCGGCCCCCAGCTGCCGGCGGTGTAGGGCTTGGGTTTTTCGCCCAGCTGCTTCCAGCCTTCGATGATGGGTTCGACCCACGCCCAGGCGGCCTCCAGTTCGTCGCGCCGCATGAAGTGGGTCAGACGGCCCTTGATGACGTCGATCAGCAGGCGTTCGTAGGCTTCGGCACGGCGTTCGGCAAAGGCGGTCTGCAGGTCCAGGTCGAGCTTGACCGGGCGCAACTTCATGCCGCTGCCGGGCTCCTTGGCCATCATCTGCAGCTGGATGTGTTCTTCGGGCTGCAGGCGGATCATCAGCCGGTTGACGGATTTGTGCGCCGAGTCGCCAAAAATGGTGAACGGCAGGTCGGCGAACTCGATCACGATCTCGGACTGGCGCGCGGCCATGCGCTTGCCGGTGCGCAGGAAGAAGGGCACATTGGCCCAGCGCCAGTTGCTGATGTGGGCCTTGAGCGCGACAAAGGTCTCGGTGCTGCTGTCCTCCGGGATGTTCTCCTCCTGCAGGTAGCCCGGGGCCGCCTCGCCATCGGCAGCGCCCGCCGTGTACTGACCGCGCACGGTGTCGCGCGCCACATCGGCCACCGCCATGGGCCGCAGCGAACGCAGCACCTTGAGCTTCTCGTCGCGCACCGCGTCGGGGTCGAGCGAGACCGGTGGCTCCATGGCCACGATGCACAGCAGCTGCAGCAGGTGGTTCTGCACCATGTCCCGCATGGCACCGGTGCCGTCGTAGAAGCCGGCGCGGCTGCCCACGCCCACGCTCTCGGCCACGGTGATCTGCACGCTCTTGATGTAAGGGCTTCGCCACAGCGGCTCGAAGATGCTGTTGCCAAAGCGCAGCACCATCAGGTTCTGCACCGTTTCCTTGCCCAGGTAGTGATCGATGCGGAAGATCTGCTGTTCCTGGAAGTACTGCCCGACGTCGTGGTTGATCTGCCGCGCCGAGGCGAGGTCGTGACCCAGGGGTTTTTCGAGCACCACGCGTGCACGCCCGTCGATCAGGTCCGCAGCCTTCAGGTTGGCACAGATGCCCACGAAAAGCGAAGGTGCGGTGGCCAGGTAGTAGACCCGGTCGGCCCCGGGCTGCATCTCGGCCTTGAGGCCGGCGTAGTCGGCGGCTTCGGTGGCGTCGACACTGACATAGCTCAGGCGGCGCACAAAGCTGGCCCAGACCTCATCGCGGTAGGCCTTGGCGCCAATGAAACCGCGCACCTTGTCCTCGATGAAATGCAGGAAGGCACTCCGGTCCCAGGCCTGGCGACCCAGCGCGTAGATGTGGGTCTGTTCGGGCAGCGTGTTGTGCAGGTGCGCCATGTACAGCGCCGGCAGCAGCTTGCGGACCGACAGGTCACCCACGCCGCCGAAGATGACGAGGTCCAGGGGTGCGGCGAGGGAGGAGGGTTGCGATGAGGCCATGGACGAATCTGGTTACCAATGTGCTCGGTAGTTTAATGTAATTAAGTTACATAGGGGGTACTTTTTGGGGCCAGCCTGCCGCACGGCATGGGGGCGCCCCCGACCGGTGCCGGCTATCCGGTGCCCGGTTCAGGCGTGCAACAGTCTGGCTTCTGCCAGCCGCTGAAGGACCTCCTGGCGGGTTGGCGGCTGACAACCGGTGCGCATCACGCACAGGCTGGCGCTGGCGATGGCATGGGCCAGCATGGCTTGTATGTCGGAGCTCTCCAGCTGCAGTTGCCCGGCATGGCCGACCGACTGCATGGCCGGGCGTTCCAGCAAGGCCGCCAGCAGGCCCGCCAGGAAGCAGTCCCCAGCGCCCACCGTGTCGGCGACGGTGACCGGTTGCGATTCGGCTGCACGCCAGGTCTGGCCATCGCGGTTGATCAGCGCCGCGCCGCGGGGTCCCAGCGTCACGGCGATCCAGCGGGCCGGGGTGTGATCCAGCAGGGCGCGGGCGGCTTGCAGTGGGTCGGGGTGCTCAAAACCAAGCAGGCACAGGTCGTCGTCACTGACCTTGACAAGGTCGGCCAGCCGCAAGGCCGCCAGCACGCTCGCGCGGTAGGTCGGCATGTCGGGCACGATGGCCGGGCGCAGGTTGGCGTCCACCACCACCAGCCGCCCTGCCGCGCGCTGTTCCTGCAGCCAGGGCTGGTACGTGTGGGCGTCTTCCGGGACCAGGGCCAGGCAGCCGGTGACCACCACGCGCAGGTCGGGCTGGGCCGCGCAGGCGGCGTTGAGTTGCACGGCATCGACCTCGCGGTCGGCCACACCATCCCGGTAGAAGCTGTAGCTGGCCTTGCCGGCGTCGTCCAGGCTCACCACCGCCAGCGAGGTGGGCTGGTGTCGGCCAGGCCGCGTCCCAACCGGTCACGCGACAGGGGGTTGAGGTAGAGCGTGCCCACGCCCTGCAGACCCAGTGCGCGGGTGAGGTTGTAGACCGCCCCCCCGTGGCAGGGACGCAGGCGGCCATCGGCCTCCTCGATCAGGTCGATCAGGGCTTCTCCAGCCGTCGCGACATGCACGGGCTGGTCTGGGCTAGGGAAAACCATAAGTAAATCCAGTTGATTTATTAATATAGGCGCGACTATAGTTCAGCCACCGCGCCAGACCAAGAGGGTGAAAACCCGAGTCGATGCGGACAGAGACCAGCCCGACCCCACCGTCCTGCACCAGGAGACAACATGAAACCCCTTGCCAGCCTCTTTGCCATGACCGCCCTCGCCCTGGCCGCCAACGGCGCGGCCGCCCAGGCCCAACCCGTCATTGGCCTGATCACCAAGACCGAAACCAACCCCTTCTTCGTGAAGATGAAGGAGGGGGCCGATGCCGAGGCGAAAAAGCTGGGCGCCAAGCTGCTCTCGGCCGCGGGCAAGGCCGACGGCGACAACGCCGGCCAGGTCACCGCCATGGAAAACATGATCGCTGCCGGCGCGAAAACCATTCTCATCGCGCCGTCGGATTCCAAGGCCATCGTGCCGGCCATCCGCAAGGCCCGTGCCCAGGGCGTGATGGTGATTGCGCTGGACAGCCCGACCGACCCGATGGAGGCCACCGACGCCTTGTTCGCGACCAACAACTACAAGGCGGGCGAGTTGATCGGCCAGTACGCCAAGGCGGCACTGCGTGGCAAACCGGCCGTGATTGCCACGCTGGACCTCTTTCCGGGTCACCCGGTGGGTGCCCAGCGGCACAACGGATTCCTCAAGGGCTTCGGGCTGGCGCCAAGGCGGGGGTGGCCTGCATGGCCGACAGCTTCGGCGACCGCGCCAAGGGCCAGACCGGCATGGAAAACTGCCTGCAGAAGAACCCGAACATCAATCTGGTCTACACCATCAATGAACCCGCTGCGGCCGGTGCCTACAACGCGCTCAAGGCCGCCGGCAAGGAAAAGGACGTGGTCATCGTCTCGGTGGATGGTGGCTGTGCCGGTGTCGCCGATGTGGGCAAGGGCGTGATCGCGGCCACCAGCCAGCAGTACCCGCTGCGCATGGCCGCCATGGGTGTGGCCGCAGGTGTCGAGTACGCCAGGACCGGCAAGAAGGTCAGCGGCTACACCGACACAGGCGTGACGCTGATCGCTGCCAAGGCGGTGCCGGGTGTGGACAGCAAGGATGTCAAGACGGGCATGGACCTGTGCTGGGGTGGGAGGTGAGGACTCCCCCCTGCGCCGCGTAGCGGCTTCCCCCTCTCTGGCGCCTTCGGCTTGGAGGGGGGACGCGCCTTCGGGCCGGTGTAGCCCGACCCTGGGCGCCGCTTGACTGAGATGCCACCCGCTCCGGCATGGCCTTTGGTACGGCCCATCTTCCCCACCAGGAGAGTCTCTTGAACACACTCACTTCCAAACTGCCGCCGATCGGAACGCTCGGGCCGGCGGTGGCGCTGGTGCTGGCCTGCGCGTTCTTTGCCACCCAGAGCGACCGGTTCCTGACGTCCCAGAACTTGGCCCTGATCCTGCAGCAGGTGATGGTGGTGGCGGTGATCGCGATCGGTCAGACCCTGATCATCCTGACCGCCGGCATCGACCTGTCCTGCGGGATGATCATGGCCCTGGGGGGCATCGTGATGACCAAGGTGGCGGCGGACTACGGGTTGTCGGCGCCCGTGGCCATTGCCTGTGGCATCGGCGTCACCACGCTGTTCGGCTTGCTCAACGGATTGCTGGTGACCAAGGTCAAGCTGCCGCCCTTCATCGTCACACTGGGCACACTGAACATCGCCTTCGCGATCACCCAGCTGTACTCCAACTCGCAAACCGTCACCGACATCCCCGACGGCATGCTGGTGCTGGGCAACACCTTCCGCATCGGCGACACCGCGGTCGTCTGGGGTGCGGTGCTCATGTTGTTCCTCTACCTGGTGGTCTGGCTGGGGCTGCGAGAAACCGCGCCCGGCCGCCATGTCTATGCGGTGGGCAACAACCCCGAGGCCACGCGCCTCACCGGCATCTCCACCGACCGTGTGTTGCTGGGCGTGTATGCGCTGGCGGGGGTGTTCTATGGCATCGCCTCGCTGCTGAGCGTGGCCCGCACCGGTGCCGGCGACCCGAATGCCGGCCAGACCGAAAACCTGGATGCGATCACGGCGGTGGTGCTGGGCGGCACCAGCCTGTTCGGTGGCCGCGGCCTGATCATTGGCACCCTGGTGGGCGCACTGATCGTGGGTGTGTTCCGCAACGGCCTGACGCTGATGGGGGTGTCATCCGTCTACCAGATCCTGGTGACCGGCATTCTGGTCATTCTGGCGGTGGCCACCGACCAGCTTTCGCGCAAAGGGGCTCGCTGACCATGAACACCCCACATGCTCCCCTCGTGATGCAGGCCAAGGGCCTGGTCAAGCGCTATGGCCAGGTCACCGCCCTCGACGGGGCCGACTTCGAGCTGCGCGCCGGCGAAATCCTGGCGGTGATCGGTGACAACGGCGCCGGCAAGTCCAGCCTGATCAAGGCGCTCTCGGGTGCCACCGTCCCTGACGAAGGCGAGATCTACCTGGACGGCCAGAAGATCCAGTTCAGGAGTCCGATCGACGCGCGCCGCGCCGGTATCGAGACCGTGTACCAGGACCTGGCTGTCGCACCGGCCATGACGATTGCCGAGAACCTGTTCCTTGGCCGCGAAATACGCCGCCCCGGCTTCCTCGGCAGCGTGCTTCAAATGATTGACAAGAAGAAGATGCTGGAAGAGAGCATCGCGCGCATGAACGACCTCAAGGTCGGCATCCGGTCCATGACGCAGGCGGTGGAGACGCTCTCGGGCGGCCAGCGCCAGTGCGTGGCGGTGGCGCGCGCCGCGGCCTTCGCGCAGCATGTGGTCATCATGGACGAACCCACCGCCGCGCTGGGCGTGAAGGAAGGCAACATGGTGCTGGAACTGATCCGCCGGGTGCGTGACAAGGGCCTGCCCGTCATCCTGATCAGCCACAACATGCCGCACGT
>JALOSN010000218.1 GCA_025458415.1 Hydrogenophaga sp. | reverse complement strand
GGCATCCGGGTCTGCACCATCGCCCCGGGCCTGTTTGCCACGCCCCTGCTCAAGGAGCTGCCCGAGCCGGTACAGGCATCGCTGGCGCAGAGCATTCCCTTCCCGCAACGCCTGGGCAAACCCGAAGAGTTCGCCCAGCTGGCCGCACACATCGTCAGCAACGGCCACCTCAACGGCGAGGTCATCCGCCTGGATGGCGCATTGAGGATGGCCCCCCGATGACCAAGACCGTGGTTTATGAAGTCGAGGTGATGTTCGGGGATTGCGACCCGGCCGGCATCGTGTTCTTCCCCAACTTCAGCAAATGGATGGACGCGTCGTCGCTGAACTTCTTCGTTCAATGCGGCGTGCCGCCGTGGCGCGAGCTGGTCAAGACCACCGGCATCATCGGCACCCCGCTGCTGGAGATCAACACCAGGTTCATGAAGCCCGCCACCTACGGCGAGCGGCTGCAGGTGCACACCAGCGTCATCGAATGGCGCGAGAAGGTGTTCATCCACAAACACGTGGTCCAGCGCGGCGACACCGTGCTGTGCGAAGGCACCGAGACGCGCGCCTTCTGCATGCGCCTGCCCGACAACCCCGACCGCATCAAGGCGATCCCGGTACCGGCAGACATCAAGGCCCGGTGCAGCTGAAGTCCTCGTCGAAGGACGTCCGATACCCCCACCAGAGCAGGAGACAGACATGAGCCCCACCAGCCAGCCCTTGCACCTTGCGGGGGCAGCCGCCGCCATCGCCGCAGCGCTCGGCCTGAGCGCCTGTGCCCCCACGGTGCAGACCTCCGGCAAACCCGATCGCGTGGCCCAGGGCGCCGCCCTGCAGCAGTGTGAAACGCTGGTCCAGGTCTTTCGTCACGAGCACACCCTGCTCACCTCAGGCGCCACACAGGCCGCCGGCGCCCTCAAGATGGCCGGTCGTGATGTGCCCGGGCACTGCCTGGTCAAAGGGACCATGCACGCCCGAAAAGGCACCGACGGCCGCGACTACGCCATCGGTTTCGAGATGCGCCTGCCCAGAGACTGGAATGGCCGCTTCTACTACCAGGGCAATGGTGGCCTGGACGGCAATGTGCGACCTGCCGAAGGCGCACTGGGCGGCGGACCGGTCACCGGCGCGCTCATGCAGGGCTTCGCGGTCATCAGCTCCGACGCCGGCCACACCGGTGCCCAGACCCCCTATTTCGGGTCCGAACCGCAGTCACGTCTGGACTATGGCTACCAGGCCGTGGCCAAGCTCACCCCCATGGCCAAGGCCTTGATCGCCACCGTCTATGGCAAGGGACCCGACCGGTCCTACATCGGAGGTTGCTCCAACGGCGGTCGCCACGCCATGGTCGAGGCCGCCCGTGGCCAGGCCTACGACGGTTACCTGGTCGGTGCCCCTGGCTACCGCCTGCCCAATGCCGCCCTGGCCCAGTTGTGGGGCGCCCAGCAGTGGGCCCCGTTGGCCGAAGCCGGCGCCACCACGCAGCACCCGATGGTGCCCAGCGCCAGAATCCCGGACCTCAGCGGAGCCTTCACCAAAGCGGAACGCCAGCTGGTGGCCAACGCCATCCTGGCCAGGTGCGACGCACTCGACGGCGCCAGGGACGGCCTCGTGCAGGCCACCCAGGCCTGCCAGACCACGTTCAAGCTCGACACCGACGTGCCCACCTGCGCCGCGCAGCGCAACGGCCAGTGCCTGACACCCGCCCAGAAGACCGTCATTGCCCAGGTGTTCAGCGGCGCCCGCACGCGGTCTGGCCAGGCCATCTACGCGCCGTTCGACTACGACCCTGGTCTGGCCGGCGACAACTGGGCGACCTGGAAGTTCACCAACTCGGTGGCGCTCGATCCGCTGGCGGTGGGCACCGTCTTCAGTGTTCCGCCCGGGCCGGTGGACCCGCTCAAGGTGGATGTGGATGCTCGACTGCCCCTGTTCAGTGCCACCAACGAGGTCTACCGCGAATCCGGACTGTCGCTGATGACCCCACCCGGTCACGAGAACCCGGTCAACATGGCCAGGCTGCGCGACCGCGGCGCCAGGATGATCGTCTACCACGGCGTGTCCGATGCCATCTTCTCGGCCGAGGACACACGCCAGTGGATGCGGCGGCTCAATCAGGCACTGGGCGGGCAGGCCGACAGCTTCGCGCGTTACTTCCCGGTGCCGGGCATGGCCCATTGCTCGGGTGGCCCCTCCACCGACCAGTTCGACCTGCTCACCCCCCTGGTCCGGTGGGTCGAGCAAGGCCAGGCGCCACAGGCGGTCGTTGCCACGGCGCGTGGCGCAGGCAATGCCGGCGGCGAGAACAAGGAAGTGCCCGCCAGCTGGTCTCCCAATCGCAGCCGCCCGCTCTGCGCCTACCCGACCGTCGCCACCTACAAGGGCACGGGTTCGATGGAAGACGCGGCCAGCTTCAGCTGTCGCTGAACCACGCTACCCGCCACCGGAGACACAGGATGTACTACGAACCCGGCAAGACACCGCACGGCCTGCCGCACGACCCCTTCAAGTCCTGCGTGGTGCCCCGCCCCATCGGCTGGATATCGACCGTGGATGCGCAGGGTCGCGACAACCTGGCGCCCTACAGCCAGTTCCAGAACGTGACCTTCGATCCGCCCATCGTCATGTTCAGTGCCAACCAGACCACGCAGGGTGAGCGCAAGGACTCGGTGCGCAACGCCGAGCAGATGGGCCAGTTCGTCTGGAACATGGCCACCTGGGATCTGCGCGAGGCGGTCAACATCAGCGCCGAGGAACTGCCACACGGCGTCGACGAGTTCGAGCGCGCCGGCCTGGAGAAGCTCGACAGCCGGCTGGTCAGACCCAAGCGGGTCAAGGGCTCGCCCATCCAGTTCGAGTGCGAATACCTCAACACCGTGCGCTTCCCGGGCAAGCCGCCCATGGGCACGGTGGACGTGGTGTTCGGCCGCGTGGTCGGCATCCACATCGACGACCGGTACATCGACAGCAACGGTATGGTCGACGTGCTCAAGATCCGCCCCATCGCCCGCATGGGCTACTTCGAATACACCACCGTGGACAGCAAGTTCCAGATGGTCATCCCCGGCAACAGCAAGGCGCTGCTGGCCGGCCTGGAGGGATCGCCCGACAAGGCCGCCGAGGCCCGCCACGGCTGAACACCCCCACTTCAGAACCACCGAGCCGTGAACCATTTCCAGCCCCGCACCGACGACATGATGTTCATCCTGCAGCAGGTGCTGCAGGCGCCGCAGCAGCTGCAGGCCCTCGCCAGCGACACCGAAGCCGATGCTGACCTGATGCAGCAGGTGCTCGAAGAGTCGGGCAAGTTCGTGGCCGAGGTGGTGGCGCCCCTGAACCGCGACGGCGATGAAATCGGCGCGCAATGGAAGGACGGCGCCGTCACCATGCCACCGGGCTTCCGGGACGCCTACCAGGCCTTCTGGCAGGCCGGCTGGCCGGCGCTGGCGTGTTCGCCCGAGGACGGTGGCCAGGGCCTGCCCGCGGTGCTGGAAGCCACGCTGTACGAAATGCTCAGCGCCGCCAACCATGGCTGGACCATGGCGCCGGGACTGCTGCACGGCGCCTACGAGTGCATCAAGCACCACGCGTCCGACGAGCTCAAAGCCGCCTACCTGGAGAAGGTCGCCACCGGCGAATGGCTCGCCACCATGTGCCTGACCGAGCCGCACGCGGGCTCCGATCTGGGCCTGTGCCGCACCAAGGCGGTTCCCCTGCCCGACGGCCGCCATGCGCTGTCCGGCACCAAGATCTTCATTTCCGGAGGCGAACACGACCTGACCGACAACATCGTGCACCTGGTGCTGGCGCGGCTGCCCGACAGCCCGCCCGGACCCAAGGGCCTGTCGCTGTTCCTGGTGCCC
>JALOSN010000217.1 GCA_025458415.1 Hydrogenophaga sp. | reverse complement strand
GCCGACGAGGCTTTCCTCAGGCACAACGGCCTGTTATAATCAAAGGCTTTTCGATCCTCTGGCCGGCCGCTGTGACCGGTGTAGACGTCCAGTCTCCGGTAGCGCAGCCTTATCAACCCCATGTCGGGGCAGCGTGGCCATGATCGGTACGAAGGAAATCATGAACCTCATCCAGACCCTCGAGCAGGAAGAAATTGCCCGCCTGAACAAGGACATCCCGGCGTTCGCCCCCGGCGACACGGTGATCGTCAGTGTCAACGTGGTGGAAGGCAACCGCAAGCGCGTGCAGGCCTACGAAGGCGTGGTCATTGCCCGTCGCAACCGCGGCCTGAACTCCAGCTTCATCGTCCGCAAGATCTCCAACGGCGAAGGCGTCGAGCGCACTTTCCCGCTCTACAGCCCCCGCATCGCCAAGATCGAGGTCAAGCGTCGCGGTGATGTCCGCCGCGCCAAGCTGTACTACCTGCGTGACCGCAGCGGCAAGTCGGCCCGCATCAAGGAAAAGCTGGGCGCCTGACCCAGCCAGGCCGGACCGAGGTCGCCGTGTGACCCGTCCGTCCCCAGAGAGGCCGCTTCCCCAAGCGGCCTTTTTTTTCGCGCAACGGGGCTACCCACCATGACGAGGCCATTGCCGTCCTTTGACCCCCGCCAGGTCCCGGTCGTGACCGCAGAGGACGATCGGCTGTTGCGTCCGGCGCCGTCCGAGCGGCTCACACCACAGGGCCTGCGCGAGCGGTTCTCAAGCCCCCCGCCCTGGACCCCGGAACTGCGGCGCGAGCCGCTGTTCGCCGACCGTACCCCGGCGCACGCCGCGGTGCTGCTTCCGCTGGTCATGCGCGACGAACTGATGCTGCTGCTGACCCAGCGCACCGAGCACCTGAGCACCCACTCGGGCCAGATTGCCCTTCCGGGTGGAAAGATGGACGAGGGCGACGCCGACGCGACCGCGGCGGCCCTGCGGGAGACCCATGAGGAAATCGGGCTGCCTGCCGACCGCATCGAGGTCATCGGTGCGCTGCCCGAGTACATCACCGGTACCGCCTTCATCGTGACACCGGTCGTCGGCCTTGTGTCGCCGGACATTCAGTTGCGTCCCAATCCGCATGAAGTGGCCGACGTGTTTGAAGTGCCTTTGTCTTTTCTGATGGATCCGGCGCACCACCGTCGCCACCGGCTGCTGTTCCAGGGGCACGAGCGCGAGTGGTATTCGATGCCCTTTGCCGATGGCCCGCGCGAGCGCTTCATCTGGGGAGCCACAGCCGGTATGTTGCGCAACCTTTACCGCTTCCTCACGGCCTGACCTCGGTTGTTGCGCGCTTGCGGACGACCGGTCCTGCCGGAGCGCAAAGCTATGATTGGCCCATGAGCTTCTTCGCCATCCTCATCGCCCTGGTGCTGGAGCAGGTGCGGCCGCTGGGTTACCACAATCCGGTGCACGCCGGCCTGCGTGCCTGGTCCCGTTCGATGCGGCGCAACTTCGATGCCGGGCAGGCGGTCCATGGCTGGGTGGCGTGGCTGCTGGCCGTGGCACTGCCTGCGGCGGTGTCGGCCCTGGTCTACTGGGCCTTGTGGCGGGTGAGCCTGGTGCTGGCCTTTGTCTGGCTGGTGCTGGTGTTGTACCTGACCGTGGGGTTCCGGCAGTTCAGCCACCATTTCAGCGACATCCGTCAGGCGCTCGAGGCCGGCGACGAGACCCTGGCCAGGGAGCGCTTTGCCCAATGGCTGCGCGTCGACGCCACCACCTTGCCCCGGTCCGAGCTGTTGCGCCAGTTCATCGTCCACTCGGTGCTGGCGGCACACCGTCATGTGTTCGGTGTGCTGGTGGCCTTTGTGGTGCTCTGGATGATGGGGCTGGGCCCGGCCGGTGCCGTGCTCTACCGCCTCGCCGAGTATGTGTCGCGCAACTGGCGCCAGCGGCCGGACCGCACGACCAGCGAAGCGCTTGAACGCTCGGCCCTGACCCTGTGGCGCTGGATCGATCATGTGCCGGCCAGGGTCACGGCGCTGGGATTTGCTGTGGTGGGCAACTTCGAGGAAGCGGTGGCCGGCTGGCGATCGCGGGTCAACGCCGGGGAGGCCGGCAGCGACGACGTGGTCCTGGCGGCTGCAGGCGGGGCCATCAACCTGCCCTTGCTGCGCACCCCGTCTGCCGATGTCTCGGAACCGATGGCCGAGGTGCCGCAGCTGGCCCACCTGGGCAGTGTGGTCGGCCTGGTCTGGCGGGCCGTGGTGCTGTGGATGCTGTTGCTGGCCCTGCTCAGCCTGGCGCGGCTGGTGGGCTGATCGATGCCCCCGCACGGGGGCTGCGCTGGCTGGAAATGGCTCAGTAGCGCGCTGGTGCGGACAGCTCGGCGAACAGGTCCTGGTAGATCCGGTAGCGGATCGGACTGATCGCGTGTTCGTCCATGCCGGCCTGTGGTGTGGAGCCCTCCGGCAGCACATGGGTGCGCACGCCGCAGCCCGGTTCGTGAAGATGGGTGCAGTTGTAGAACCGGCACGACCCCAGCGTGGCCCGCAGGTCGGGCATGAGGGACGCCAGGCGCGTGGGCTCGATGTGGTGGAGGCCGAATTCCTGGAAGCCAGGAGAATCGATCAGGGCCGTGCGGTGGCCGTCATCGGTCCAGTACCAGGTCGTGCTGGTGGTCGTGTGTTTGCCCGAGTTGAGGGCTCTTGAGATCTCGCCGGTCTGGGCGCCCGCATCGGGCACCAGCCGGTTGACCAGGGTGCTCTTGCCCGCACCGGACGGACCGAGGATCAGGGAATGGTGGCCATCCAGTGCCTGCCGCAGCGCGGTCAGCGTGTCGTCCCCGTCGCCCTTCAACTGCAGCGGCAGTACCCGCACGCCCATGCGCCGGTAGGGCGCGAGGCGCTCCCAGGCCTGCTCGAATGCCGGGTGCAGGTCGCGCTTGTTGAGCACGATCAGCGCCGCAAGCCCTTCGGCCTCGGCCGCGATCAGGGCCCGGCTGAGCTGGCTTTCCGAGAAGACCGGGTCGGCGGCCAGCAGCACCAGCACCTGGTCCAGGTTGGCGGCGAAGGACTTGGTGCGCAGTTCATCCTGGCGGTAGAACAGGTTGCGGCGCTCCAGCACCTGTTCGATGCTGCCCTCGTCACCGCTGGGCAGCCAACGGACCCGGTCTCCGACCACCACCTGGCTCTTCTTGCCGCGGGGATGGCAGATGCGCCGGCTGCCGTCGGGGCTTTCGACCACACAATGGCGCCCGAAGGCCGCCACCACCCGCCCGTCGCTGAGCTGGCCCGGCTGCGCGGCCGGATTCGGGCCACGCTTCAAGCGCAGGCCTTCCGGCCGGACAAGGCGCAAGCCACCGCTCAGCTCCTCACCAGCGCGTCCACCGCGGCGGCACAGAAGAAGTCACTGACCGAGATGCCGTTGACGTCGTGCGTGTTGAAGCGCACCACGCACCGGTTGTAGGACACCGACAGGTCGGGGTGGTGGTCTTCCCGGTTGGCGATCCAGGCCAGGGCATTGACGAAGCCGATGGTTTCGTGAAAGTTGGCGAACCGGTAGGTCTTCTCGATCGAGCCGTCGATCAGCTTCCAGCCATCGGGCTGCTCACCATTGATCTGGGTCAGTTGCGTGACGATGTCGGTCGGTCCGAGGGCTCGGCGGTTCTGGTGGATGGGGTTCATGGCAATCATGAGGAGAGTCGGTGGGTTCGATCACGCGGCAGCCGTCAGGCGTGCCAGGCGTTCGCTGGCGGGTGGGTGCGAATAGTAGAAGCGGGCGAACACGGGGTCTGGAGTGAGGGTGCTGGCGTTGTCCTTGTAGAGCTTGAGCAGGGCGTTGGCCAGGTGCGCTCCGCTGGTCTGGGCCACGGCGTAGGCGTCGGCCTCGAA
>JALOSN010000216.1 GCA_025458415.1 Hydrogenophaga sp. | reverse complement strand
AGCCCGACCGACCTGGAAAGCCTGATCGACACCCTGCAGATCAGCACCGTGCTGATGGCCATGCCTTCGGCCAGCCGGCACCGCCGCAACGAGATCATCTCGGGCATGCGCCATCTGCACGTGTCGGTGCGGACCCTGCCGAGCGTCAGCGAGCTGGCCCAGGGCAAGATCCACATTTCCGACCTGCGCGAGCTGGACATCGATGACCTGCTGGGACGCGAGCCGGTCAGCCCCAACCACATCCTGCTGGGCAAGAACACGACCGACAAGGTGGTGCTGGTCACCGGCGCCGGCGGCTCCATTGGCAGCGAGCTGTGCCGCCAGATCCAGAAACTCGATCCGGCCCTGCTGGTGCTGGTCGAACAGAGCGAGTACGCGCTGTACCAGATCCACCAGGAGCTGATTGAGCGCAGCGACGTCGATGCCGGGCGTGTGGTGCCTCTGCTGGCCTCGGTGCGGGACGAGCAGCGCATGCGCGAGATATGCCAGACATGGAAACCGGAGACCGTGTACCACGCGGCGGCCTACAAGCATGTGCCCCTGGTCGAGCACAACCCGGTCGAAGGGATCCGCAACAACACCTGGGGCACGCTGGCCATGGCCCGAGCAGCGCGCGATGCGGGTGTCAGCGACTTTGTGCTGATCAGCACCGACAAGGCCGTCCGGCCCACCAACATCATGGGCGCCAGCAAACGCCTGGCCGAAATGGTCCTCCAGGCCATGGCCGCGTCGGCGCCCCGCACCCGCTTCTCGATGGTGCGGTTCGGCAATGTCCTCGGCTCATCGGGATCGGTGGTGCCCAAGTTCCGCCAGCAGGTACGTGACGGGGGTCCGATCACGCTGACCCACCCCGACATCACCCGCTATTTCATGACCATCCCCGAAGCCGCCCAGCTGGTGATCCAGGCGGGCGCCATGGCCAGGGGAGGTGATGTCTTCGTGCTCGACATGGGCGAGCCGGTGCGCATCATGGACCTGGCCATCCGCATGATCGAGCTGTCGGGCCTGACGGTGCGCGACGATGCCCATCCCGATGGCGATATCGCGATCGAGATCACCGGACTGCGGCCGGGCGAGAAGCTGTTCGAGGAGCTGCTGATCGGCGACAACCCCGAGCCCACCTCGCACCCGCTGATCATGAAGGCGCACGAGGATTTTCTCGCCTGGCCACAGCTGGAGGCCAGGCTGCATGAACTGGCGGCCGCCCTTGGGCAGGGGGACATGGATGCGGTGAAGCAGCAGCTGCAGGTGGTGGTGTCGGGCTACGCATGCCTCGAGGTCCGGGACGAAGGCACCATCATCCGGACCGATCGGTGCACGGGCAGCTGAAACGGCTGACGCCTGTGCAGGCGTGTGGCCTGGTCAGTCCTGAAGGGCAGGACGGGTGGCACCTTCCCCGACGACCCTCAGCAGGAAATCGCCGCTGACCGACAGGTTCGGGTTGTATCCGGGATCCGGCAGCAAGGGGGCGCACAGGGTGCGCCAATGGTTGCGCTGGCCCTCCTCCAGCCCATCGACGAGGTTTCCAGCGCCTTGGGCCGTCTTTCTGCCGACCCGCAACGAGACAAAGGGGATCCAGCAGTTGGTGAAACCCGCCCGGTGGTTGTCCAGCGTCATGGCCAACATCGACCACCCGGCGTCCCAGGGCGAGTCGGCGTTGAAGTTCGCCCAGGCACTCGGTCTGGACACCACAAGGGCTGGCGACAAGGCCATGAACCGCTGGCTCAAGGCCGAGGACCTGGACATGGGGTTGGCCCCCGCTGGCATGCCGTAAAACGCATGGAAGGCATGGTCGACATCCGGAAACACGATGCCGCCATGGCATTGCATGCCAAGAGGCCCCAGGAACCTGGGAGCGACGGCCGCGATACGGGGCTGCAGAGCCGGCCTCGCCAGTTCTGAAAGCCAGCCCGGTGGGCAACCGGCGATGGGCACGGAAACGACACAGACGAGGGTGGCGTCGGATGAGGCCAGTTGCGCCAGGTGGCTTTTCCGTTCCTGCTCACCCTGCACACCCAGGACACGGACGCGCGAGCCCCAGGTATCCGATGCGAGCCGCCGCGCGAGGGTCTTCACGTCGAAGCTGGCGCTGCGGGACACCAGGACCTCGGCATGCCAGTCCAGACCGCCCGTGTTGTCCAGCAACTGACGTACCGTGCGCTCCGCGCTGCGACAGTCGGTGGAGTCGGGCAAAAGAAACACGATCCGGACCCGGCAGGCCGTGTCGGGCTTCGGGTACACCACCCGGTTGAAGAAAGGAATGCCCTGCACCGGCTCGACATGCGCTTGCACGCCCATGCGACCCAGATGTTCGGCCACCGCACGCCGGGCGGCCACCGACGCATAGGACTTCTCCGAGTTGGCCAGGGCGGTGCTGCCACGCGAAGCCCGCCAGTGATAGAGCACCTCGGGGATGTGGATCACGCGTTGCGGACCGCAGATTTCGAGCACCCGAAGGGCCAGATCATGGTCCTGTGAGCCTTCCAGTCCGACACGGAATCCACCGACGGCGGACACCAGGTCGCGACGATAGACCCCCAGATGGCTGATCAGGTTCTGCCCCAGAAAAAGCGCCTGGTCGAAGTCGGGCTTGAAATACGGGTCAAAGTGCATGGACCCCGTTTCGTCGACCTTGTCTTCATCCGAGTAGACGATTGCCGCCTCCGGGCAGGACTGGACCGTTTTGGCCACCACGCCGAGCGCATGGGCGGGCAGCAGATCGTCCTGATCGAACAGCAGGACGTAGTCACCCGAAGCCAGTTCAAGCGCTGAGTTGCTGCAGGCGGAGATGTGCCCGTTGTCCTGCCGGAAGCACACCTTGATGCGGTCATCCGAGCCGGCCAGTTCCTGCAGCAGGTTGACCAGCTGCGCATCGCCGGACGCGTCATCGGCCAAACACAGCTCCCAGAACGGATAGTCCTGGGTCTGTACCGACGCCACGGCCGATCGGAAGTGCCCGAGATCCGGTCGATACACCGGCATCACCACGGAAATCTTCGGGCCGGGGCCGTCTGCCGCGTTCCATCGGGGTGCGCGCCACGGGTCAGCCCCCGTTCGCCACGACGCGTAGTCGTTCGTCGACGGACCGCTGCCCTCCGCTGCCTGGTTGCGCAACTGGAAGAACGCGCGCAGCACCGCACCAAGCAGGTAGTCCCAGCCCATGGCGCGGAAGTTGCGCCAGACCAGCCGCAACAAGCCGAAGACGCCCCCGCTGCGGGCAACCCGCATCCTGATGTAGGCAAAGACCTTAGACAGGGGACACGCTCCAGGCAAAACCGATGGCCCCGGCCGCCACACCGTGCAGCGCCGTGGGGGCGCGCGGCGGTCGGGTGTCGTTCATCACAGGTACTGGTCCAGTCCGACCACAGCCCTGACACGGCGCAGGGCGCGCGTCTCGTTGCGGATCTGCTGGTTCTTCAGCAGCATGTCTTCGGTCACGTAGCCTCGACCATGCTCCAGATGCAGGCACGTGGTGGAGTACCTGATCTTCTTGGCGTGCAGACCCAGGTGCTCGAGTCGTTCACCGAACTCGACATCCTCGCCGCCATACTGCATGCGCTCGTCGAAGCCATTGACCGCGATGGCATGCTCCCGAAAGCACGATGCATTGTGACCATTCCAGGTGCTCTTGGCGGGACTGATGGCGTTCAGCAGTTGTCCCCAGCGTCCCGAAGCCGACACCTTCAGGGTCTTGAACGAGCGTTGAAGACCGTGCTCGCTCAGCCAAGCGACGTCGTACACCCGCCCTGACTGCACGTCCTCGCGCGTGATGCGCTCACTCAGGTCGGTCGGCAGCTTGACATAGCCACCCGACAGGAAGGCCTGCCGCTGCGCCTGTGCCACGTGCACCGACAGGAAGTCGGGACGGGGAATGCAGTCTCCGTCCGTGAACACCAGGTAATCGCCCTGTGCCTTGACGATGGCCTTGTTGAGGATGCGGCACTTCTGGAAACCTTCGTCCGGCTGCCAGACGTGGTGCACCGGGAACGGTGCCTCGCGCCGGTAGCGTTCGATCACCTCGCGCGTGTCCTCGCGCGAACCGTCATCGGCCACGATCACTTCGAACGTTGCGTGGCGCTGAAGGAACAGCCCCCAGAACACCTTTTCCAGCCATCGGGGGGCGTTGTAGGTGGTGAAGATCATCGACACCCTCATGATGCCGCCCCCGGATCGCGGCGCCGCTCAAGCGAGAGCAGCATGACGGCCAAGGACAGGCTCATCATCACGCCGTAGTTGTTGGTGCCGGTGTTGGTGTCGGTCATGCTCATCAGCACATGCAACACACCGATACCCAGCAAGCCGATGCCCGCCTGCGGGTTGATCCGGCGCGCCAGCGCTGCGGTCACGAACAATCCCACCATGAAACACAGGGTGCTGACCAGGCCGATGAGGCCATGGTCCAGCCAGCCGTTGAGGTATTCGTTGTGCACGTGGATGTGCCGCCGCATTTCGTCCGAGCCAGCCTCTTCGGCCCATTCCTGGATCATGGCCATTCTGCGCTCACGGCCATGCCCCAGCCAGGGTGATTGCTGGATCGCCTCCCACGAACCTTGCCAGAAGCGAATACGGACGAACACAGGCGAATTGACATAGCTGCTCGTGTCGCCGGCCACCAGGGTCGCCTGCACCTCCTCCAGCGCCATTTGGAGGCGCTGGGCGGGCACGTTCACCACCTTGGGCACCAGCATCACGGTGATCGCCGTCAGAACCAGCAACGGAACGGCGAACCGCATGGTCAGCCGAAGCCGCTGGATCACCGGCCTCTGCCCCACCAGAAGCAGGGCCCACAGGGCCGACACGAGCAGCCACGGAATGGCCAGGTAGGCGCCACGTGCCCCCGTCAGCAGCACCGACAGAAGCAACAGGAAGAGCGTGAGGATGGTGACCGCCACATCGCGCGCTCGCACCGACTGGCCCAGCAACGCGATCTGGGCAAAGGCCAGCATGACCAGTCCACCGGCCCAGTTGATCCGGTTCGACGGTGTCTCGACGTTGAAGTAGGCGTGGGCAATGCGTCAGGCGGATTTCGAAGTGCCGGGTCCCCACGGGGTCCCCCCAATAGAGCACGCCCACCAGCTTGAGCACGGCGCCAGCAACACAGAAGCCCAGCCAAACCCAGGCGACCTGCCGGGCTTCCTGGTGATCTTCGGTGGTCCCGGCCCCTCGTGTACGCCACCAGACGAGCAGTCCACCCGCCACCAGGAAGAGCCAGAGCGCACCGCCGATCTTGGTGCTCACGGGTGACAGGGCGAGCAGCAACAGGGCCAGCGCCAAGCCGACCTTCGACGCCTTGTGGTCAGGGCTGAGGGGTACCTGCTGCTGGCTTGGATTCAGACTGTGATCGGGCAAGGCACGGTCCTGTCAGTGAGCGGCCATATCCGGCTGGGCGTCGGGCACCACCTGCCTGAGCAGGTCCATCATGTCCCGCTGGAT
>JALOSN010000215.1 GCA_025458415.1 Hydrogenophaga sp. | reverse complement strand
CCACTTGGTGGTCATGCCTTCGGCCTCCAGCGGATTGGCCAATCCCAGCCCGCAGACCACGATATCGGGTTCAGCCGCCCGACAGCGGTCCAGCTGACGGTCCACGTCCTGCCCTTCGCTGAGCACCGTGCCCGACGGCAGCAGCGCCAACTCCTCCGCCATGTGCTGTCGGTGCAGGTAAGGGGTGCCGACCTCGGTGAGCGACATGCCCAGCTCGCGCGCGAGAAAGCGACCCAGCGGGATCTCCAGTTGGGAATCGGGGAAGAAGAAGACCGACTTGCCAGCCAGCAAGGCCCGCTGGCGCGCCAGCGCCGAAGCGGCTCGTTCTCGGGCCGGGGCGGTGACTTCCTCAAGGCGGCGCCGGGTGACGCCGAAGGCACCGGCCGCCACCTGCAGCCAGGCGGTGGTGCCTTCCACACCGAGCGGAAAGGGTGCTGCCAGCCGGCGGGCGCCCCGTGCCTCCAGCGCCACGGCCGTGTCGGCGAGAAAAGGTTGGGCCAGCAGAAACCGGGTGTTGGGCCCGACCGGCGGCAGCTTGGTGGCCTGGCGCGGAGGAAAGAACCTCACCGGTCCCACGCCCATCTGCGCAAACAGCCTTGCGAACTGGTCTTCCACCACATCCGCGAGTGCGCCCACCACCATCAATTCGGGCGGTGCTGCCGGGTCCGCGTCCGGCAGACTGGGCACCAGCGCGGCCAGACACGCATCCTCGCCCTGGGTGAAAGTGGTTTCGATGCCACTGCCCGAGTAATTGAGGACCCGCACGTCGGGGGTGAAGCGCGCCGACAGGCGCTGGGCGGCACGCGAGAGATCCAGCTTGATCACCTCGGACGGGCACGATCCCACCAGAAACAGCAACCGGATGTCCGGACGCCTCTGAAGCAGGCGCGTGACCACCCGGTCCAGTTCGTCGTTGCAGTCGGCCAGGCCGGCCAGGTCCCGTTCGTCGATGATGGCTGTCGCAAACCGCGGCTCGGCGAAGATCATGACACCGGCGGCGCTCTGGATCAGGTGGGCGCAGGTGCGGGAGCCGACCACCAGGAAGAACGCGTCCTGGATCTTGCGATGCAGCCAGATGATGCCGGTCAGGCCACAGAACACCTCGCGCTGGCCACGCTCCCGCAGCACGGGGGCCTGGCTGCATCCGGCATCCAGTGCATGGACGGGAATGACCGCATTCATGCCACCGCCCCTGTGCCGGCGCGCGCGGCCGGCACATCGGACTGCAGCCTGGCCAGGCGCAGCTTGTACAGGAACTGGCCGGCGTTGATCACATAGGCTGCATAGGCCGCCAGCGCCAGCAGCATCAGGCCCCGGGACTCCAGCCAACCGCCGGCCAAGGCCAACAGATAGCCCGTGTGCAGCGCCAGTACCGCCATGCTGAAAACGTCCTCCCAGAAGAAGGCCGGGGCAAACAGGTAACGGCCGAACACCACCTTCTCCCAGATGCAGCCGGTCAGCATGATCAGATACAGGAAGCCGGTCTTGATGACCACCGACAGGGTGGCGCCTGCCTCGCCTTCGGCGGTGAACAGAAAGCGCAGGACCAGCACCAGACTGACGAGGAAGACGAGGAACTGGACTGGCGCCAGCACCCCCTGAACCAGCGTCCACACCGAGCCATCACGCCGTTCGCGCTCGGCCGCGGTGTACAAAAGGCGACCCCTGGGGGTCGGCTGGGCTTGGGCTGGCATGCCTGGTTTCTCCGTTTTGTCGCCTGTGCCCCAATTTAGGTGTTCCCCCGGGAAGTGTCAACTTTTTTTGACGTTTATTTTTGTTGACATATGAGGGCAAAGGCGTACAGTTCCCCTCAACGCCGATGGGATACCTTTTGACGAAAAGGGTTGACAACGGTAAAAACGTGGCCACAGAGGGGGCTGAACCGCTGAGAAGAAAACGGTCAGGTCCTCGGTGTGTCGGTGCTTTCGCCTGGCAGGCAGCGCAACGGCACCGTTCGTGGCCCAGGCGTGAAAGGCACTCGGCGCAATGGCGCGAGGAGACAGGAACGATGGGCTCATATTCGAGGTACCCCGCTCCACCGGAGAGCGAAGCCATGGTTCCGCCGCCAAAAGACTGGAACAGCAAGACCCACGATTCGACACGCCCGCCCGTGCTGGAGAACCTTCTTCGTACCGACCTGGATCTGCGCGTCGACCAGGACGTGAGTGCGCTGTTGCTGGCCAAGGCGATCGAATACGAGATCATTCCGCGCCTGATGCTCGCCCATCGGGTGCCGCAGGAGTGCGCCTCGCACCCGGTGACCAGCCGAAGCCTGGTCACGGCCGAGGACGTGGCCGTGTTCGCCGAGATCGTGCTGCACGAAGAAGACGATGTGGTGCGGGACTGCGTGATCACACTGCGCGACCGCGGGGTTCCGGTCGAGAGCATCTTCCTGGACCTGCTGGCGCCAGTGGCCCGTCACCTGGGAGAAATGTGGGAACGCGACCTGTGCACCTTCTCGGAGGTCACCCTGGGCCTGGGGCGACTGCAGAAGGTGCTGCGAGAGAACAGCGCAGCCTTCGAACAGTTCGACACCGGTCAACGCCAGGAGGGTGCCCGGCGCATCCTGTTGATGCCATGCCCGGGCGAGCAGCACACTTTCGGCCTGTCACTGGTGGCCGAATTCTTCCACCGCGCGGGCTGGGACGTGGTCACCAGTTTCCTGGCCACCGAGGCCGCCACCGCCATGGTGGCACGTGAATGGTATGACGTCGTCGGCTTCTCACTGGGTCGCGCCGACGGCGTCTCCCTGCTCAGCGAGACCATGGGCAAGGTGCGCGCGCTCAGCCGGAACCCGGCCATCTCTATAATCGCGGGGGGACCATTGTTTCTTCTGCAACCCGAATTGTCCCGGTCGGTGCCTGCGGACGCGATCCTGACCGACGGTCCATCGGCTCCGACGGTGGCAGAAAAACTGGTCAACGGAAGGTCTGCCCCGGCCTAGCGGGACCCTTCCTGCTGCGCCATATCCAACACAACACCAGACTGTCATGACGCAGGGAACTTTCGACCAAGCCCCGAGGCAGTTTGGCCGGGCAGAGGCGTTTTTTGCGAATCTGGACGCTGACGCCGCAGCCGAGCTGATCACGGCCTCGGCCGATGTCATCATGGTGCTGGATGGCGCAGGCGTCATTCGCGATCTGGCCTTTGGCAACGACGAATTCATCGGCGAAGGCTGCCACGAGTGGCTGGGCAAGAGCTGGGGTGATACCGTCACGGCGGAGAGTCAGGACAAGATCCGGGATCTGCTGCGCGACCAGGGCGCCCCCAACGCCGACGGCATCCGCTGGCGCCACGTCAATCACCAGTTGCGCGGTGGAAACGAATTGCCGCTGTCCTATTCGGTGGTGCCCCTGCGCAAGGCGGGCGGTGAACCCAATGGCCATTGCGTGGCCTTCGGCCGCGACCTGCGACCCCAGGTCGCACTGCAGCAACGTCTGGTCAATGCCCAGTTGTCCATGGAGCGTGACTATTGGCGTCTGCGCCAGGTCGAAACACGTTACCGGCTGCTGTTCCAGATGGCCTCCGAGCCGGTGCTCATCCTTGAAAACTCGCTTGATCGCCTGGAAGAGGCCAACCCGGCTGCACGTGCCCTGTTCGGTGAACGCATGCAGGCCCAGGGCTGGACGCTGACCGACCACCTCGACCGACCCAGCCAGGCTGCGGTACGGCAGCTGATCGAGCGCCTCAGGGGCACGGGGCGCAGCGACCCGATCCGCATCCGCCTGGCCGACGACGGTCAGGAGATGCTGCTGGTGGGCACCCAGTTCCGCCAGGAGAACACCCAGCACTTCCTGTTGCGCATCACACGACCGGAAGACACGGCGGCATCGGTCATCGATTCGGGACGCCAGCAGCTGATGCAGGTGATGGA
>JALOSN010000214.1 GCA_025458415.1 Hydrogenophaga sp. | reverse complement strand
GACCGTGTGCTGGGTGGGGCGTTCGGGGTGGCCCGGGGCCTGGTGATGCTGCTGGGTGTGGCGGTGGTGGTGAGCATGACGCAGTGGCAGCATGAGGCGTGGTGGCGTGAGTCGGCCGGTGCCGGCGCCCTTTCCCGGACACTGCAGCAGATCAAACCCTTGCTTCCACCGTCGCTGGGCCAGTACCTGCCCTGAATGGGTTGAGACTTTTTTTCAAGGAACCGAACATGTGCGGAATCGTGGGGGTGGTGAGTCAGACCCCGGTGAACCAGCTGATCTACGACGCGCTCCTGCTGCTGCAGCACCGCGGCCAGGACGCGGCGGGCATCGTGACGCAGGAAGGCCGCAAGTTCTACATGCACAAGGCCAAGGGCATGGTGCGTGACGTGTTCCGCACCCGCAACATGCGCTCCCTGCCGGGCCGTGTCGGCCTCGGGCAGGTCCGCTACCCCACCGCCGGCAACGCCCACAGCGAGGAAGAGGCTCAGCCCTTCTATGTGAATGCGCCGTTCGGCCTGGTGATGGTGCACAACGGCAACCTGACCAACGCCCAGACCCTCAAGCAAGAGCTGTTCCAGACCGACCACCGGCACATCAACACCGAGAGCGATTCGGAGGTGCTGCTCAACGTGCTGGCCCACGAACTGGAGAAGGTCACGCGAGGCATCTCGCTCAAGCCGTCGGATGTTTTTGCCGCCGTGCGGGGGGTGCACCGCCGGGTCAAGGGTTCGTATGCCGTCATCGCGCTGATCGCCGGCCATGGGCTGGTGGCTTTCCGGGACCCCTACGGCATCCGGCCGCTGTGCTTCGGTCGCGGTGAAGGTGGCCTGATGGTGGCCAGCGAGTCCGTCACTCTGGAGGGCACCGGCTTCGAACTCGAGCGCGACGTGCAACCCGGTGAGGCCTTGTTCATCGATGCCCAGGGCCAGCTGCACCACGAGACCTGTGCCGACCAGGTCCATCACCACCCTTGCATCTTCGAGTATGTCTACCTCGCCAGGCCCGACTCGGTGCTGGACGGCATCTCGGTCTACCAGGCGCGCCTGAATCTGGGCAAGACCTTGGCCAAGCGGGTGATCTCCACCGTGCCCCCCAGCGAAATCGACGTCGTGATTCCGATTCCCGAGTCCTCGCGTCCCAGCGCCATGGAGCTGGCCCACCTGCTGGGCCGCCCCTACCGCGAGGGATTCGTGAAGAATCGCTACGTCGGCCGCACCTTCATCATGCCCGGCCAGGCGGTGCGCAAGAAGTCGGTGCGCCAGAAGCTCAATGTCATCGCCAGCGAGTTCAAGGGCCGCAACGTGTTGCTGGTGGACGATTCCATCGTGCGTGGCACCACCAGCCGCGAGATTGTGCAGATGGCCCGCGACGCGGGGGCTCGCAAGGTCTACCTGGCCAGCGCCGCTCCACCGGTGCGCTACCCGAACGTATACGGCATCGACATGCCGACGCCCCAGGAACTGGTTGCCCATGGACGCACGCCGGAAGAGGTGCGCCAGAGCATCGGTTGCGACGCCCTGATCTACCAGGACGTCGATGCCATGAAGCAGACCATCGGAGCACTCAATCCTGCGCTGGCCGGTTTTGATGCCTCGTGTTTCGACGGCCACTACGTGACGGGCGATATCACCCCCGAAGACATCGAGCGCATGAACCGGGGCCGCGACCAGACCGAAGAGGGCGAGGAGGATACCTCCCGCCTGAGCCTGCCGAACGCCCAGACGGCCTGAGACCCGACACCATGACCCAAGACCAGCAGCCGGACCGCGATGTGCCGCCGGACCTGCACCGCGACACGCTGGCGGTGCGGGCTGCCCTGCCACGCAGTCCCCATGGCGAGAACTCCGAAGCCCTGTACCTGACCAGCGGTTATGTGCAACCATCGGCCGAAGCCGCCGCGCGCCGTTTCGCGGGCGACGAGGAGGGCTTCACCTACGGACGCTATGGCAACCCCACGGTGGCCAGCTTCGAGCAGCGGCTCGCAGCGCTGGAAGGCGCACCGGCCTGCATCTCCACCGCTTCCGGCATGTCGGCCATCCTCATGATGTGCCTGGGCCTGCTCAAGGCCGGCGACCATGTGCTGTGCTCGCGCTCCATGTTCGGGTCCACCATCAAGCTCATCGGCACCGACCTCGCCAAGTTCGGCGTCGAGTCCAGCTTCGTCTCGCAGACCGACCTGGCCGAATGGAAGGCCGCTGTGCGCCCCAACACGCGCCTGCTGTTTGCAGAAACACCCACCAACCCGCTGACCGAAGTGTGCGACATCCGCGCGCTGGCCGATCTGGCGCACAACGCCGGCGCATGGTTGGCGGTGGACAACTGCTTCGCCACGCCGGTGCTGCAGCGGCCGATGGAACTGGGTGCGGACATCGTCATGCACTCGGGCACCAAATACCTCGACGGCCAGGGGCGCGTCATGGCTGGCGCCCTGTGCGCCAGCGAGGAAATGGTCGAGAAGTCTTTCGTACCGGTGCTCAAGAGTGGTGGCATGACACTGGCACCGTTCAACGCCTGGGTGGTACTGAAGGGACTGGAGACCCTGGATATCCGCATGCAGGCCCAGTCGGCCCGGGCCCTGGCCCTGGCGCAATGGCTCGAGACCCATCCGGCGGTGGCGCGTGTCCACTATCCCGGGCTGCCCAGCCACCCCCAGCACGCGCTGGCGATGGCGCAGCAGCAGGGGTCGGGTGGTGCGGTCCTGTCCTTCGAGGTCAGGGCACAGGACCCGGTGCAAGCCCGCGCCCGGGCCTTTCATGTGCTGGACAGTTTGCGCATGCTGTCCCTGTCCACCAACCTGGGCGACACGAAGACGCTGTGTGCCCACCCGGCGAGCACCTCGCACGGCCGCCTGACCGACGCCCAGCGCGACGCTGCCGGCGTCAGTCAGGGGCTGATCCGTGTGGCGGTGGGCCTGGAGCACCTGGGTGACATCCAGTCCGACCTGCGCCGAGGTCTCGAATCCCTCTGATACGCCTTCCGGCGCTATGCCCGACACCATGACCGTCCGTACCCGCTTTGCCCCATCGCCCACCGGTTTCATCCACCTGGGCAACATCCGTTCAGCGCTCTATCCGTGGGCTTTCGCCCGTGCCAGTGGCGGCACCTTCATCCTGCGTATCGAAGACACCGACCTTGAGCGTTCGTCGCAGGCCGCAGTGGATGTGATCATCGAAGGCATGCAGTGGCTGGGCCTGGACCACGACGAAGGGCCGTTCTACCAGATGCAGCGCATGGACCGCTACAGGGCGGTGCTGGCAGAGATGGTTGAGAAAGGGTTGGTCTACCCCTGCTACATGAGCGTGGCCGAACTGGACGCACTGCGCGATCGGCAGATGGCCAACAAGGAGAAGCCGCGCTACGACGGCACCTGGCGGCCGGAGCCTGGCAAGGTGCTGCCACCGGTACCCGAAGGCGTGAAGCCGGTGCTGCGGTTCAAGAATCCGCAGGGTGGTTCGGTGGTGTGGGAAGACAAATGCAAGGGGCGTGTCGAGTTCCGCAACGACGAACTGGATGACCTGGTGATTGCCCGCCCGGACGGCACGCCGACCTACAACTTCTGCGTCGTCGTCGATGACATCGACATGGACATCACGCATGTGATCCGGGGCGACGACCACGTCAACAACACGCCGCGCCAGATCAACATCTTCCGCGCGCTGGGCAAGGAGCCGCCGGTCTACGCCCACCTGCCCACCGTGCTCAACGAGCAGGGCGAGAAGATGAGCAAGCGCAACGGCGCGAAGCCGGTCACGCAATACCGCGACGAGGGCTACCTGCCGGATGCCATGGTCAACTACCTGGCCCGCCTGGGCTGGAGCCATGGTGACGACGAGATTTTCAGCCGCCAGCAGTTCCTGCAGTGGTTTGATCTCGACCA
>JALOSN010000213.1 GCA_025458415.1 Hydrogenophaga sp. | reverse complement strand
AAAGCGTAGTCCTGCGCCAGCGTGGCGATCACGGTGCCTGGCTTGTCCAGTGCCACGGCGTTGCTGATCGCATCCTGGCTGCTGTTGCGCCCGGTCCGGAAGATGTAGCGGTTCCACTTGTCGCCGGTGATGGAGTCGGCCACCGCTGGCTCCACCAGCAGGATCTTCCGGTACTCCTCGGCCACGGGCAGCATGGCCAGTGCCACACCCGAGCCGGTGGGGCCGATGGCGATGTCGGCCCGGTCATCGGCGTAGGCAGCGGCCAGCTGCGCCTTGCCCACATCCGGCTTGAACTGGCTGTCCTTCTCGATCACGACCAGCTTCTTGCCGTTGATCTCCATGGTGCCGCTGGTGGCATAGCTCAGCCCCATCATCAGGCCGGTGTGGGTCTGTTTGGCGTAAGCCTCCAGCGGTCCCGGTACAGGCCAAGGCCAGCACAGCCAGACGGCGGGTCGTGAACATCATGTCTTGTCTCCTTGGAGCGTGTGGGCAGGTGCAGGGCACCCGGCACGCTTCTGCAGACTTCATGCCACGAAAAAAACCCTTTGATTTTCAACGCACTCTGAAAACGACCGCCATGGCATGTCCAACAATCAGACAACTCGAAGCACAAAAATATGTCTGATAGTCAGACATATGTCTTTTCATTGGACAACGCGCCCCAGGCTTCAAGCCGGTCGTACAGCCGGGCCCGGGACATGCCCAGCAGCCGTGCGGCGGCCGCCCGGTTGCCCCGGGTCTCGCGCAAGGCCTGCGCCACGGCCCGCCGCTCCAGGGCATCAACCTGCTCGGCCAGCGGCCGCACGCCCGTCGCAGGCTCCGAGTGCTCCGTCAGGTCCGCCAGCACCGGCCCGTTTGGCACGGGCAGCGCGGGCAGCCCGGCGTCGGCCAGCACCCGAGCCACATCGTCGGCCTCGATCAAAGGGCTGTCACTTCGCAGCGCCAGCTGTTCCAGCACGTTGCGCAGCTCGCGGATGTTGCCGCGCCAGACCTGTGCCGCCAGAAGCGCCAGCGCGGAGGCCGAAAACTCCAGCTGAGCGCCGGCACTGCGCGCCGCGATGTCCTCGCACAAGGCCTCCACCAGCACCGGGATGTCCCCGCGCCGTTCCCGCAGCGGTGGCACCCGTATCGGCAGCACATTGAGGCGGTAGTACAGATCCTCCCGAAAGCGCGCCTCCCGCACCAATTGCGCCAGGTCGCGCGAGGTGGCGGCCACCACCCGCACGTCAAACCGGACCAGCCGGTTGGAACCCAGCGGCTCCACCTCGCCTTCCTGAAGCGCGCGCAGCAACTTCACCTGCACAGACATCGGCATGTCACCCAGTTCATCCAGGAACAGGGTGCCGCCGTCGGCGAGCCGGAACTTGCCGTCACGCCCCTTGCGGTCGGCCCCGGTGTAGGCACCGGGCGCGACGCCAAAGAACTCGGCTTCCAGCAGCGTGTCCGGCACAGCCGCCACATTGACACTGACGAAAGGCCGGCCAGCCCGGGGTGAGGCAGCGTGAATGGCATGCGCCAGCAATTCCTTGCCGGTTCCGGTCTCACCCAGCAGCAGCACCGGGCTGGCGGACTGGGCGGCGCGCCGCGCCTGCCGCTTGACCTCCTGCACCGCCGGGCTGCTGCCCACAAAGCTGGCAAAGGTGTACTTGGTGCGGCGCTGATTGGCCAGTTCCCGACGCGCTTCGCTCAGGTCCTGCTCAAGCCGGGCGAACTTGGTGATCAGCGGCTGCAGGGTAGTCTCCGGATGGTCGAACAGCACGATGCCCAGCACGCCGATCACCGTTCCGTCGCCATCGCGCAGGGGAATGCGGCTGACCACAAAGGTGCCCGCCCGGTTGGTCAGCAGATCGATCAGGATGGGCTTGCCAGTGGCCAGCACCTGGTGCATCTGGGTGTTCTGCACCACGCTGGAGACCGGGTGTCCGACAAAGTCTTCCTCGCGCTCGAAGCCCAGCGCGGGCAGGAACCGCCGGTACTGGTCGTTGATCCAGACCACCCGCGCGTGCCGATCCACCAGCATCATGCCTTCGCTGGCGGTGGCGAAAAGGTCGAACATCGAGCGGGCGGCCAACTCGAGAATGCTTTGCGCGTCGCGCGGCAATCGGTCGTCACGGGTCATGGCGGCCATCCTACCCGCTGTCGCGGCCGCGCGGCAACGGCCTGCACGCGCAGCAAACGCCACGCCCGCAGGCCGTCGGGGATCAGAACCGGTGACGGATGCCGAACTGGATACCGTTGGAACTGCTGCCCCGGACCGGGCTGTTGAAGCCCAGCGCGGCATCGTCGCCGTTGGAGACCGCGGTCAGGTGTCCGTAGACCGCCGTGCGTTTGGACAGGTTGTGGCTGGCCTGCAGGGTCACGATGGTCGCATCGTCATCGGCAGCCGCAGCAGCCCCGGTCACGTTGCGCGCCTGGGCGAGGCCGACCGACACCGTGGTCTCACCGAACTTGCGGGCCGCACTGACGCCGAAAACGGACAGGTCCTCGGTCCCCTTGTCTTCCTTGTCGAAGTAGGCCGACAGCTTGACGAACCCGAAGTCATAGGCACCCACCAGCAGCACGGCGTTGATGGGTTGGCGACCGGGCTCGGTGCCGTTGCCATCGAGCAC
Source organism: Hydrogenophaga sp. (assembly GCA_025458415.1). Classification (GTDB taxonomy): domain Bacteria; phylum Pseudomonadota; class Gammaproteobacteria; order Burkholderiales; family Burkholderiaceae_C; genus Hydrogenophaga. Next base: position 5,382 of record JALOSN010000213.1, on the reverse strand, counting down.
GCGCATCAGGCCCACGCCCGCTGTCAGCGGTCCGCTCGCGTGCAGGGCGTGCAGGCTGAACTGCTTGCCGAAGTCCTTGCTCGGATCGCCGGAAGCCCGGTTCTCACCCTGGCTGTACTGCAGCTGCACCGACGTGCCGCCGAAACTCGGCGAGAGGTAGGTCACCGCACCATTGACCCGGTTGTAATCACCATTGCCGATGATGGGCACCACGCTCAGCACATCGTAGGTCTTGGTGCCGATCACGCCAGCAATCTCATCCATCGGCGAGTATTGCCGGCCGACCCGGATGGCACCGAAGTTGCCAGCCAGTCCGACATAGGACTGGCGGCCGAAAGCGCGTCCGCCCTGCCCCAGCTCGCCGGTGGTGATGTTCAGACCGGCCTCGAACTGGAACACGGCCTTGAGCCCGCCGCCCAGGTCTTCGCTGCCACGCAGGCCCCAGCGGGAGCCCTGTTGCTGGCCCGACACCATCCGCGTGGTGGAGGTCGCCCCCTTGACCCGCTCGACGGCGGCATCGGCCACGCCATAGAGCGTGACGGAGGATTGGGCATGGGCAGTGCCGACCATCAGGGCCAGCGTCGACATGACGAGATAGGGCTTCATGGAGTCTCCGGTTGGGGTTGTTCTGCGGATGCAGGGGCTTGGCTGGTCGACCCTGAGAGCCAGGGCCGGGCGAACGCCTGGGGCGCCCACCTGGGTCATGATCGCCAACCGAACTGTCAAACCGCTGTCCGCGACGGGAGGGGAAACCCTGTACAGCGGTGTTCAGGCCCGCCGATGCCACGCCAGCACGCGAGGTGTCACCAGCACCAGCACCACCACGGCAATCAGCACCGCCGACATCGGACGCTCAAAGAACACCGTGAAGCTGCCTTCTCCGATGGACACCGCGTTGCGCAGGTGGGCCTCGGCATAGGGCCCCAGAATCAGGCCGACGATGGCCGGTGCGATCGGGAAGTCGTAGCGACGCATGATCACGCCGGCCAGGCCCAGCGCCAGCATGAGGAACAGGTCAAAGTTGCTCTGCCGCATGCCGTACACACCCACGGTGGCGAAGATCAGGATACCGGCATACAGCGGCGCCTTCGGTATCTTCAGCAGCTTGACCCACAGTCCCACCAGCGGCAGGTTGAGCACCAGCAGCATGATGTTGCCGATGTAGAGCGACGCGATCAGCGCCCACACCAGTGCGGACGACGTATCGAACAGCTGCGGACCGGCCTGGATGCCGTAGTTCTGGAACGCATTGAGCAGGATGGCGGTGGTCACCGAGGTGGGGATGCCCAGCGTCAGCAAAGGGATCAGGGTCGCGGTGATGGCCGAGTTGTTGGCGGCCTCCGGGCCGGCCACACCTTCGATGGCTCCCGTGGTGCCAAACTCCTTGCGGTGCTCGGGATCGGCCAGCTTGCGCTCGGTCGCGTAGCTCAGGAAGGTGGGAATCTCGGAACCACCCGCAGGAACGGTGCCGAACGGGAAGCCGATGAACCACGCGGCTCATCTTGTTCAGGCTGCTCACCACCCTGCCTTCGTACAGCGCGTTGTACAGCGTTTCCCCAACCGCGAACAGCCCGACCGCCACCAGGACAACCTCGATGCCGTCCATGAATTCCAGCACCCCCCCTGTGTATCGTGTCGCTCCGGTGATCTGGTCGATCCCCACCAGGCCCATCGCCAGCCCCAGAAAAAGGGAGGTCATCCCCCTGAGCGTGCTGCCCCCCAGCACCGCACTGACGGTGGTGAAAGCCAGCAACATCAGGCAGAAATACTCCGGCGGCCCGAGCAGCACGGCGTACTCGGCGACGATGGGCGCAAACAGCGTGACCAGAACCGTGGCGATGGTGCCCGCCACGAAAGAGCCGATCGCCGCCGTCGCCAGCGCCGCGCCCGCGCGCCCGCTCTTGGCCATCTTGAAGCCTTCCAGGGCTGTGACCATGGAGCCGGTTTCACCCGGGGTGTTGAGCAGGATCGAGGTGGTGGAACCGCCGTACATGGCCCCGTAGTAGATGCCGGCAAAAAAGATCATCGATGCGGTGACATCGACCTGGCCGGTGATGGGCAACAACATGGCCACGGTCACCGCCGGACCGAGGCCCGGGAGCACGCCGATGGCGGTACCCAGCATGCAGCCGGCCAGCGCCCACAAAAGGTTGACGGGGCTCAGTGCGGTTGCAAAGCCGCCCATCAGGAGGTTGAGTGTTTCCATCATGACGGATGTCCTTTCAGAGCCAGCCGGTGCCCGTCAGGCCCGGCAGGTTGACCGCCAGGAACTTGGTGAACAGCCAGTACACCGGTGCGGAGAGGGCCAGGCCCACCCCTGCGTCCTGCAGCGTGGTCTGCCAGCCGCCTACCCCCTTGCCCTCGCTCTGGCGCAGACCCCGGACCGCCAGCAGGTAGCACAGGGCGCAACTCAGCACGAAGCCCACCGTCTCGATCAGCGCGGCATTGGCGATCACACCGGCCACCACCCAGGCAAAGGCTGGCCAGTCGCCCCGATCGGCCCCGGAGGGCTTCTCGGCGTTCCTGAATCCACCCGACATGGCCTGCCGCGTCAGCATCGCGCCACACACGGCCAGCGCCAAGGCCACCACCCAGGGCAGGAAGTCGGTGCCCACACCCGCGTAGCCGGCATCCGACGACATCTGCGCAGCGCCCACAGCCATCACGACGGCAACGCCCATCACACCCAGACCGACGGCCATCTGCCCCAGCCGCTGACCCCTGGTCAGCAGCAGCGGCCGTTCCTCACCCACGGGCACCTGATCCATGGTCATCTCCTTTCAATGGAAAACAAAAAAGGCCGCGACTGTCAGGCCGCGGCCCTCCCCAACGGGCAATCAACCTTGCGCCTCAAACCATGCCGGCTCGTACCATGGTGGCACGCAGTGCGGCGAAATCCCGGTCCACGAACTCATCAAAGGCTTTGCCTGTCAGCAACGCAGGCGTCCAGTTGTTCTTGGCCAGTGCGTCCTGCCATGCCTTGCTCTTGGTGGCCTTGACGATCCTGTTGGTCAGCTCGTCCCGTTGCGCCTGGGTGATGCCGGCGGCACCATAGACGCCGCGCCAGTTGCCGATCTCCACATCGATGCCCTGCTCCTTGAGCGTGGGCACGTCGATGCCCTTGACCCGCTGCCCCGAGGTGATGCCGATCGCCCGCATCTTGCCGCTCTCGATGTACGGCTGAAACTCGCTGAACCCGCTGCCACCCACGGTCACATTGCCACCCAGGATGGCTGCCACCGCCTCGCCGCCGCCACGGAAAGGGACGTAGTTGATGCGGGCGGCCGGCACGCCCACAGCCTGTGCGATCTGGGCCGCGGCAATGTGTTCGGTGGAGCCCCGGGAACCACCGCCCCACTTGACGCTGCCCGGATCCTTCTTGAGCTGCTCGACCACGTCCTTCATGGTCTGCAGCGGCGAGTTGGCCGGCAACACGAAAACGTTGTACTCGGTGGTCAGACGCGCAATGGGCGTCAGCTGGGTGACCGACACCGGCGGCTTGCCGGTGATGATGCCACCCAGCATGACCGCACCCATGACCATGATCGCATTCGGATCGCCCTTGCTGGCATTGAAGAACTGGGCCAGACCGATCGCGCCGGCAGCCCCCCCCTTGTTCTCGAAGTTGACGCTGGTTGCGACGCCGGCATCCCGCAGCGCCTCACCCAGCGCCCGCCCGGTGCCGTCCCACCCGCCACCCGGGTTGGCGGGAATCATCATCTTGATCGCCGTGTTCGCCCATGCCGCCTGGGGCAGTGCCCCGGCAGCGACCATGGCGGCCAGGGATTTGATAAACGTGTCGCGTCGCATGCGTGTCTCCTGTGTTCTGAGGTGGGGTACCAGCCGGATCATCCTCCGCCGCGCTGTCAAACGGCTGTCGTCACATCTAGGGACAAACCCGGAGGCAGGCAACGGGTCCACAGGTGCCGATAATCCGCGTCATGAAACTGCTGCTGGTTGAAGACAACCCGTCCATGCGCATCACGCTGCAACGCACCCTGGAGCGGCGTGGCATCGAGGTCACCACCTGCGATGATGGATCGTCGGCGCTGGACCGGTGGCGTGCCAGCCTGCCCGACGTGGTTCTGCTGGACCTCAGCCTGCCGGGACGCGACGGGCTTCAGGTGCTGTCCGATGCCCGGGCCGAAGGACTCGGTACACCGGTGCTCATCCTGACCGCCCGAGGCACGGTCGGCGACAAGATCATCGGCCTGAACACCGGCGCCGACGACTACCTGCCCAAGCCGTTCGACCTCGATGAACTGGAAGCGCGGGTGCGTGCCCTCGGTCGCCGGCACACTGCGGCGACCGGCATGCCGTTCGGGTCGGCGCAGCCGGTCTGGTGCGGCATGCGCATCGATCCGGACAGCGGCGCGGTCTACCACGAAGGCCGCCCCATGGAGCTGCCACCCCGTGAACTCGCCATGCTGCGCGCCGTGCTGGCCCGGCCCGGTCAGGCCATCGCAAAGGAGCGACTCTTCGAACTGGTGTTTGCCGGCGAGACCCATGTCCAACAGGAAGCGATCGAGGTCGTCGCCTACCGGTTGCGCAAGAAAATCGCCCACACCGGAGCACAGCTTCTCACGCTGCGGGGGCTGGGGTACCTGCTGCGGGCCGCGCCGGAATGAACGGGACCTCATCGGAACGGCGCAACCTGTCGCTGCGCCGGACTCTGTTGCTGGGCATCCTGCTGCCGATGTTCGTCTTCCTGCTGGGCAACACGGTGGTGCTGTACCGTCAGGCGCTGGCCGCAGCCGATACCGCTTACGACCGCACGCTGCTGGCCACGGCCAAGTCGCTGGGCGAACAGCTGGAGGTCGTGGCCGGCACATCGGGCCTGCAGTTGCGCGCGACCCTGTTGTACTCTGCGCTGGAGGCCTTCGAAGCGGACAACCGCAGCCGCCTGTTCTTCCGTGTCAACGGGTTCAATGGTGAACTCATTTCCGGCTTTGAAGATCTGCCCCGGATACGCCAGAAACTGCCCGACCAGCACATCTATGCCGCGCTGGTGCACTTCTACGACGACACCTACCGCGACGTACCCGTTCGCATGGCCGTGCTGCTGCAGCCGGTGGCCAGCCCGGGCGGTCAAGGCATGGCCACCATCCAGGTGGCCGAAACCCTCGAATTGCGACAGACGCTGGCCCGACAGATCCTGATCGACACCCTCTGGCGACAGGCTGGACTGATCGCCGTCATTGCGCTGGTTGTGGTGCTGGTGGTGCAGTGGGCGACGAGGCCGGTGCGCGAACTGAGCCAACTGCTGGCCCAGCGGCACGAGAACGACCTGCACCCTCTGCCACTGGATGACGCCCCCCGGGAGCTTCAACCCCTGATCCACGCCACCAACCAGCACATGCAGCGGCTTGCCGACCTGCTGGC
>JALOSN010000011.1 GCA_025458415.1 Hydrogenophaga sp. | reverse complement strand
CTCTCTGCCTCGGCCTGGCCCATGCCGGCCAGGGGTTCGTCCAGCAGCAGCACCGTGGGCTCGGTTGCCAGCGTCATGGCGATTTCAAGCTGGCGCTGTTCTCCATGGCTGATGGTGGCGGCCACCGTGTGCGTGCGGTGGGTCAGGCCGGCCAGCTCAACCGCACGTTCACAACGCTCGTTGACCCGGCCGATACGCGATGCGGCGGTGACCCAGTGCACCGGGTTCCAGGGCGAATGCCGCTCGCGCGATTGGGCGGCCAGGCGCACGTTATCCCAGACCGAAAACGGCGGGAAGATGTTGGTCTTCTGGTAGCTGCGCCCCAGTCCCAGCCTCGAAATGGATTCGGGCGCGTGCCCGGCGGTTTCCTTGCCGTTCAGTCGAATCTGCCCCGAGGTCGGAGGCAGGTCACCGGACAGCAGGTTCGTCAACGTGGACTTGCCGGCGCCATTCGGACCGATCACCGCGTGGATCCGGTCCCGAAACAGGTCCACCGACACATCGTTGACAGCGGCCAGTCCCCCGAAGCGCTTGGTCAGGTGCTGGGCCGACAGCAGCAGGTCGCTCATGGCTTGCCCCCCTTGCCGGTACCGAACAGCTTTTCACCCAGACCCAGCAGTCCGCGCGGCGCCACGATCACCACCAGAACGATGAAGCCCCCCATCAGCAGCTGCCAGTGCTTGGTCAGGTCCTTGAAGAAGTGCATCACGTATTCGAACGCAAATGCGCCCACGATGGCGCCGGCAAAGTTCCCCATGCCCCCCAGGATCACCATCATGATGGCGTGTGCACTCATGTGAAAGCCCATCAGTTCAGGGTTCACGAAACCGGTCTGGGCAGCCCACAGATAACCAGCCACCCCCGCCAGGGTGCCGGCCAGGGTGAAGGCAGCGAGTTTGTAGCCGAACGTTCCGTAGCCCACCGCGCGCATCCGGTGTTCATTGACGCGGATGCCCGAGAGCGCGCGGCCGAACGGGGAGAACAGCAGGCGGCGCAGCAGCAGGTAGACACCCACCAGGGCCGCCAGCGTGAAATAGTAGAAGTGGGTGCGGTTCTCAAGGTCGATGCCGATGGCGCTGGCATCGGGTCGGAAATAGACGTAGATGCCGTCGGACCCGCCCAGCGACTTGTTGTCGAAGAACAGGAAAAAGATCATCTGTGCGAACGCCATGGTCACCATGATGAAATAGATGCCATGGGTGCGGACCACGAAGAACCCGATCACCAGCGCCGCCAGCCCGGCACCACCGGCTGCCAGGGGCAGGCTCCACCAGAGCGCCACGGGGTTGTCGGCCGGCGTCAGAAAGGCCAGTGCGTAGCCGGCCAGCCCGAAGTAGGCGGCGTGGCCCAGCGAGACCAGCCCCGTGACGCCCTGCAGCAGGTCCAGGCTCATGGCAAAGATGGCCAGGATCATCATCTGCGTGATCATCTGCAGGTAGAAATCCCGGCCCAGCAGGATCTGGACGCCGCGCGGCAGCTTTTCAAGGGTGGCTTTGGGGGAACTCATCGCGGCAGCGTCACTGTTTGAACAGGCCTTCGGGTTTGTAGAGCAGCACCAGCGCCATCAGCATGTACACGGCCATGCCGGCCAGCTGGGGCACCAGGACCTTGCCAAAGGTGTCGACCAGCCCCACCAGCAGCGCGGCGACCAGGGCACCTCGAACGGACCCGATGCCACCAATCACGACGACGACGAAGCACATGATCAGCACCGAACTGCCCATGCCCGGGTAGACACTGGCAATCGGCGAAGCGATCATCCCGGCGATGGCGGCCAGCCCGACACCCAGCGCAAACACCACGCCGTGTATGAGGCGGATGTTGATCCCCAGGGCCTCGCTCATTTCGCGGTTGAAGGCACCGGCACGGATCTTCATGCCCAGTCGCGTCTTGCTGATCAGCAGGTACAGACCGATGGCCAGTGCGATGCAGATGCCCGACATCACCAGGCGGTAGACCGGATAGGAGAGGGTGTCGGTCAGCGGGATCGACCAGTTCAGCACCTCCGGCACCTGGACCGCGTGCACATCGTCACCCCAGAAAATGGAGCGCAGTTCTTCAAAGATGTAGATCAGGCCAAACGTCAGCAAGACCTGGTCCAGGTGGTCGCGGTGGTAGAAGAAGCGGAACAGCCCCCATTCCAGCAACCAGCCGAGCAGCACCGCGAGCACCGTGCCCAGCACAATGGCCAGCACCAGGCTGTCGAGCTGGGCGGTGAAGAACCAGGCCATGTAGGCGCCCAGCATGTAAAAGCTTCCATGGGCCAGGTTGACCACACCCATGATGCCGAAGATGAGGGTGAGGCCGGCAGCCAGCATGAAGAGCAGCAACCCGTACTGGATGCTGTTGAGGAGCTGGATCAGGAAGTTGGCGAAATCCATGAGGGTTTGATAAGGACGCAGGCAAGCCCGGACCCCCACCCGGGAGTCCGGCAGATCAGACGGCAGGTCGGGATCAGGCCATGCGGCAGCCAGTGCCCGGATCGGCGACCGCCTTGGCCGCAATGCCGATCACCTTGTTCTCGCGGTTCTCAACCTGGCGCAGGTACATGTCCTGGATCGGGTTGTGCGATGGGCTCATCTTCCATTTGCCCCGCGGGCTGTTGATCTCGGCACCGCGCATGGCCGCTTGGAGGGCCTGTTTGTTGCCGAAGTCGCCGCGCACAGCGTTGGCGCCCTGCAGGAGCAGCAGGCCGGTGTCATAGCCCTGCACCGCGTAAACGTCAGGCTGCATCTTGAAGGTCTTGGCGTACTCGAGGCGGAACTGCTTGTTGCGCGGCGTGTCCAGTGAGTCGCTGTAGTGCATGGTGGTCAGGACGCCATTGGCCGCGTCGCCGGCGGCCTGCAGGACGCCCTCGGTCAGGAAGCCCGACCCGTAGAGCTGGATATTGCGCGAGAGTCCGGCTGCATGGTAGTCGCGCAGGAACTTGGCCGCCCCACCACCGGCGAAGAAACAGGCGACGGCATCCGGCTTGAGCGACGCGATTTCGGTCAGCAGCGCCTGGAACTCGACATTGGGGAAGGGCAGGCCCAACTTTTTGATGATCTGGCCACCCGCCTCGGTGTAGCTCTTCTCGAACCCTTCAAAGGCCTCGTCGCCGGCGGCATAGTTCCAGGTGATCCAGACCGCCTTCTTGTGCCCGCGCTCCACCATGGGTTTGCCCAGGGCCAGGGTTGGCTGGCTGTTGGAGAACGAGGTGCGGAACACGTTGGGAGCGCATTGCTGGCGCGTGGCCACATGCACACCCGCGTTCGGAATCAGGTTGAGCACGCCGCTCTCGCGGGCCACGCGATGGATGCCCATCTGCACGCCCGAGTGCACCGTGCCGATCAGCACATCGACCCGGTCGCGCTGCACCAGGCGGGTCGCGTTCTCGATGCCTTTGGCGGGGTTCGACTCGTCATCGACCTTGAAAAACTCGATTTCCCGCCCGGCGATTTTGCCGCCCTGCTCATTGATGGCCATTCGAAAGCCGTTTTCAATGGCCACACCCAGCTGTGCAAAGGTGCCCGTGTAGGGCAGCATGAATCCGACGCGCAGCTTGTCGGACTGGGCTCGAACAATTTGCGGCAGCAGCAGGCCGGTGGACGCCGCCCCGATGACGGCGGCGCTGCGGGTGAGGACGAGTCGGCGGGTGGTCATGATTTGTCTCCAGGTGGTGATGAACGCATTGACTGTAGGCGGGCTTGGCTTCTCTTGGCGATCCTGAATTACCCGTACTTGAAGAGTAAATTATTCATAGGTAAATCAAAAAGGGAACGCATCACAACCCTCGCCGCACCCGATGGATGCGCTATAGTGCAAACCCAGAAATGCACTATAGTGCATAGATCCGGGTGTGTCCTTGGTACAAACCCTGCTAAGTCGGGCAAGAGCGGACCCGAGAAGCGTCCACTTGCGCATGCACTGGCGTGGCATCCCCATGGGCTCGGGTTGCCGCCCGATTTCGCCCTGGCGGCAACGTCGGTCCGCACGCATGCGCACGACGGCGTGCACGCCCCTGCCGGACAGTCAGGGCGTGTTCAGCGCAGCCGCCGGGACCTCGCTCACAAGTTGACGCAGGCCACGGCCAGCGGCAACCGACCTTGTTGCACGGCCTTTGCGACGCGCCAGGCGTTGACAACTCGCCTTGTCGTCGGTCGACAGCGACGACCAGCGCTGGACTGTGTTGTTCGTCAGATCGTCTGCCGTGCAGCGCTTGAACCATCACGCCAGCAGCCTCATGCACACAGGCGCTGCGGTCATGCAGCGATGCACTGTCGACACAGGCCGAACGGACATCCTTGTGCACCGCGTCGACAGCCGAACAGGACTGTGCGAATGTTCAGAAGGGTGATCTCGCGTCATGGCCTGCCCGGAGAAGATCAAAAGAAGCTATCACGCCATTGAATTTCAAAGGGAATTTTCCCAGGGAGTGCAATTTGTTCCCCGATGTGTTCCCCCGATCCGAGAGGGTGCGGCTGGGGAGCACCGTCATTCGTTCACCGTGCAGCTGCTGCAGGTGGCACACCACCGTGCCGCTGCTGCTGGCGAAAAAAACCCACCCCTCACGGGATGGGGGTGGGGATCAGGCCGACATACAGGCCACCATCTGAAAAAAACCTGCAGTCCCCATCTCACACCGTGCCGGCTGCTGAATGCGGCACCAGAATCTGTTCGTCACCAGTTGGCCGGCTGGCGGGCCACAGGTGGCGGTGGGGGCGGAAGCCAGTTTTCAGCGTCCAGGCGCTGCGCTCGGTCGGCCAGGCGGGCAGCTTCCTGCCCGAACGGCGTTCCTCGCTCTACGGCCGCAATGCGCTGCATCAGCTCCCAGACGATCCACCAGTCGCGCAGGGCCACGCGGTCGATCGCTCGTTCAAGGTCTGGCTTCCATGCCTCGGGCGCGCGCCTCCTGAGCTCGACAAGGCTCTCCGCCATGCTCATCAGGGGAGCGCCCGACTGGGATGGGGTGCGCTTGGGTCTGCGGAACCAGCGCAGCATCACACCGTCACCCACAGGTCTTTGAAGGCCGAGAAGGCGCGAATGTCGCGGACCGCCACACCCACTTCGGCGCGACAGGTCAGCTTGATCTGACCGCGATGCGCTCCTGTGACTGCGTCGACCAGTACGTCAATGGCGGCCGGTCCCCAGAATCCGACCACCACCTCGGACCAGTCGCCGAACACCATGGCCGAGCAGTTTTCGACGCTGGTGCCTTTCGTGAGGTCCACAGGCACCTGGGCGCTGATGCGCAGCGGCTGGCCCAGCAGCGTGGTGGCTGTGTCGCTCAGGATGAAGTCCAGGCCCGGGGCGCGTTGGGTCAGGCGCAGGCGCTTGCGGATAGCTGGACTGGTGAGGAAGGCGGGCGCCACCATGTTGCCGGCTCGGTTGCTCGCTTCGTGCTCCAGGTCGACGATGTGAGCCCAGGTCGGCGCGGCGCCGTTGGCTCCGGCGCTCAGTACATCGAGGTCGGGGTCGTTGAGCAGGCCAGGCGGGGCGTCGGCGCTAGCTCCAGCGAGTGCAGCGAAGTCGATCGCGCGCATGGTGTTGCGCAGCAGCTCGGCGCGCAATGCTCGCTCCAGATCGAAGCCGGTCTGCATCATCAGGCGGCGACTGACGGTCACCTGAAAAATCAGGCTCTTCGGCCGCAACGTCGCCAGGCGCGTGGTCGGGTCCAGGCTTGGCCCAGTGTCTCCTTCAGCCACCCAGGCGCTGCCAGCGTCGGCAGGTTGGTCGATGGTTGGCAGGGAGAAGGCCGACCCTTTCAGGCCGGTGAGGATCGTTGCACCACCCATCACGGCGCTGTGAGGCTCCAGCGCACCTTGCAGGCTGGGCGCCACTGAGTCGGTCACCAGGGCCGAGCCGGTGGCCGTCAGATCGCGGGTGAGACCGGCCAGCGGCACCCAGGCCCCCCATGGTTGATGACCGGTCTGTTCTTTGGCCGCGTCGCTCACTTCGCGGACGGCCGCCACAGACTTGGCATTGAACTCGGCAATCTTGTATTGCGGGTGGGACAGTACGTAGTCGCGCAGGCTGTATGCGCTGCCCTTGTCTTCGACCAGGCGGCGCAGCGTGCGTGCGTCCTGTGCTGTGCGTGTTTGCTGTTTGCGGAAGTCCTCGCCGGCCAGGGCCGGGGGAGGGTGCAAGAGAGATGAGTAGCTCATGGCAGGGTCCTATGCAGGGCGCCCGCCAGAAAAGAGGAAAGCCGGCGCCCGATCAAAAACACACCGCAATGCGGTGCAGCTTGTCGAGGGCCGGCGTCCTACCCGAGGATCCGAAGCCACGCATCTTGTCGGCATTCCGGCATCCCTGCCGGGGGTCTGGCGTTTCTCTGCGGAAGCCGACCAAGGCGATACAGAGAGCCAGGCTTTCAAGACTCGATGAAGTCGCTATCGTATCACATGAAATGCTAGCTGTCAAGGCTTCGTGATCGGCCAGGCCACCACGAGGCCCGTGCCTGTGACCAGATGCAGGGCGCGGGCCAGCAGGGCCTGCAGGCTCTCGCCTGGCAGGCGCCGGACTTCGGGCATCCGGTTCGGCACCTCACGTAGGCCGAAGATTTGGGAGTCGGCTGCGATGTTCATCAGCATCAGCTCGACGGATGGGCGGCCGGGTCCGGTCGGTGCTCGCACGATGGGTTTCATGTCGCGGCCTCCACGTCGCGGGCCAGCTTGCTGAACTGGTGCGACAGCTCGGCCAGGGCCGCCTCGATCTCCTCCGCCAGGATGGCAACCACCAGGCGCTCATCGGTGGCGCCGGCCAGCCTGGGCGCCAATCGCTCGGGGATCTGTTCCAGGTGGGTGCGCAGCATGGTGCCGGCGGTGCTGGCGATGTTGACCACCTCGGAGGTCTCCATCAGGCGGCCGCACTCTTTTTCGTAGGCCAGGCGCGCCATCTCAGCTTGGAAGTGCTCTCGCCGGTCGCGGGCGTCTCGGTACTGTCGGATGTGGGCTTCATCCGGGTCTTCGTCGTCGCCGTCGAACAGGTCGAGGTCTTCGGGTGCCGTGGCGGCCGGCGTTTGGCCTTCAGGTGCCAGGGGCTGGGCCGGTGCGGTCTCGCGCCGGATGCCCTTCATGCGGCCGGTTTGCAGGTGCCGACGGCGCCAGCGGGTCGCCCGCTCGACGGTATCCGTCGGCATGCCGCGCCTGGCCAGCTTGGACACGGCGGCCTGGGTGATGCCCAGGGCCTGGGCGAGCTCGCTCTGTGTCATAGAGATTCCTCATTGATAAAAAACAACTGATATTCCACTTCTAAAACCCACTCATTCCTGTACTGTCTACAGGGCGCGCGGGCCGCGAATGACCCGCAGGGAAACCACATCGGAAGGACCCAAGCCGGGGGGGTGGGTGCCGGTGGTGCCACTTGTGCCGCTTCTCCACATTCCACCTCTACGCGTGCGCACGCGTCACGCGCGCACGCGTAAGAGGGGATACAAAAGAACTGGCACAAGTGGCACCAGCGGCACCTTTTGGGGTCACGCATCGCCCAGCAGGTCCGGCTTGCCTCGGTTCCAGGGCCTTGCCCCCAGGTCCTTCAGTCGCCGTCCGGTGAACCCTTTGCCGGTCTTGCGTCGGTCGCGCACCAGTCCTCGGTCCTCCAGGGCCTGGCCGAACCGCTTGGACCCCAGGAACTTCTCCCCGGACCGCTCGGCCCACTGCCGGTAGTCGTCGTGCAGCACGCTGGTGTGCTCGAAAGCATTGGCGTCCCGCTCGGTCGCTTCGTCCAGCCACTGGCCTAGCACGTCCTCGGCCTGCAGGTAATCCTCGGTCGCTGAGGTCACGATGGCCGGCGGGTTCAGGCCGGTCTGCTGCCATGCCAGGCAGCCCTCGATCATCCAGCGCAGGATGGCCGGCCATTCGGCCTGTAGCTTTTTGGGAAGGTCCGGGTCACGCTCGTGTGCCGGTATCGTCTGGGTAAACGGTGTCAGGTGCAGGCGGCGTCGCATCGCCTCATCCACACTGCGCAGGCCCGGCTTGTGGTTGCCGGAAATGATCAGCGTGAACTGAGGCCGGTACTCGAAAAAGTCCTGGCGCATGAAACGGGCCGATACCGTGTCGGCGCCGGTCAGAACCTTGATCTTGGCAGCGGCCCAGCGCCGGCCGTCTTCCGTCTCGGTCGCTGTCACCAGGCGCGCGCCTCGCAGCATTGCCAGGTCGGTCGGGTGCTGGCTGCCGGCTGTCTCGGTGAACGTGTCCATGGGCGCCGTCTGCGCATAGCTGCCCATGATCCCGGCCACGGTGTTGACAAAGGTCGACTTGCCGTTGGCGCCCAGTCCATAGAAAAACGCCATCATGTGCTCGATCACCTCGCCCACAAGGGCGTATCCGCAAAGCCGCTGCAGGTAGCCCTGCAGGGCCTTGTCTGAGGCTGTCACGCGGTCGAGGAACGCCAGCCAGGTCGGGCAAGTCGCATCCGTCGGGGCCGCGGCGGTGATCTTGCTGCAGTAGCTGTCGGCCTGGTGTGGTCGCATCTGGCCGGTGCGCAGGTCTACCTCGCCGCCGGGCGTGTTCAATGTCCATGGGTCGGAGTCCCAAAGCTCAGTGGTGGCGGCCAGTCGCCGGTCCGCGCGTGCCAGCAAGAGGATGGCCTGCACCGTGCGGGCGCTGCGCTGCTCCTTCATCAGTCGCTCGCGCTTCGCGTCCTGTAGGTGTTCCATGCAAAGCAGGTCTTCGCAAGCCTCGCGGCATGTCTCGCGTGCCCGCTCCAGTGGCAGCAAGGTCTTGTCCTGCTCCCACACTTGGCCGGTGTAGATGAACCACTGACCCCAGGCGGCCACGTAGCGCGAATCTGGGTGGTAGCGGTCCGCGTACCGGGTCGCCAGCGCGTCGTCCGAGAATCCGGCCGGAAGTTGGATCGGGTCGTCGTTCATCGGATCGTCCCGGCTCTACGGACCGCCGAAGCGGCGCGCGGTGATAGGTCGAGTTGCGCGGCCAGCACGCTGCGGCGGTTAGGGTTAAGCAGCCAGTCCTGAACCGCTGCGCGGCCCAGGTGCACGCGCAGGGATCGCAGAGACAGTGCCATCTGCAAGTCTTGATCCCACGCCCAGCTCGTACCGTAGATCAGCGCGAAGCGGCGCAGCATCTCCTCGGGCGTCACCTCGCGTGCTGGGATGCTGGCCGCAAGTCGACGGGCCATCGCCGCCAGGCTTTCCCGGCTGCTTTGGGGCGGCGGCCTCGATTCGTCCGACTCGGCCAATATCCGGCCGGTGCTCGATGAATAGACCCGTAGGCGCAAGTCCAGCCCCAGCTCGAAAGTTAGGAACTCGCTGCGCCTGTCCCCGTTTACCCAGGTCCGATGCAGCCAGATAGGGCGGTCATGCGCGTGCTGCTCATCAAGGCATCGCCAGCCCAGCGCCAGCATCTCGGCCGGACCCGGCAGGCTGGGCGGGCCAGGTGGTGCTTGCCGTTTGCGGCGGGCGGTCACCATACCCCGCGATCCTTGCGCAGTCGCGCCAGGACCTCGCCAGCAATCCAGCGAGTGCAGCGCTTGCCGTCGCGGATCGGCTGGGGGAAGTCGCCCGTCGCCATCTTGCGCCGGATGGTCGAGGCCGACCAGCCAGTGAGCTGGCTTACCGTCTGAATCCGAAGCCGGGCCTCCGGGATGAGTGCGGCAGTGATGGGCTGTTTGTTGCCTTCATGCAGTGCGGTCTTCTTTGCGTCCATATGGTGTCCTTTGGTTGAACATGGGCGCATTGAATCCGGGACGCAGTGACATCGTCTAGGCAATGAATGTCATGCACTGCAGGGGATTCTTTCGGCGCCACTTGGTTTGGTGTGGCGCGATCTTCCGAGCGTTGACGGGTGCAAACAAGGGACACTCCGCGTACGGTGTCCCTTTGACCCTGCACACTAGCTGCTCTTGCTGCGTGCCTTGGCTCTTGTGACAGTACGTCGCACGCTGTCTTCCTCCTGGCCAGTCTGTGCCGCGATGGCTCGGATGGCCTCGGCCTGTCCGGTCTGGTTGGCCTTCATGTGTAGCTCGACCATTCGCAGAAGCATGTCCTTCTGCCTGGGGTGTTGCGCGCTCTCCAGGGCCGCCATCCACTCGGGGCCGAAGCCGGCATCGGTGGCGCGTGCGGCGGCCTCCGTCGCGATGGTGTCGCGCCTCAGTTGCTTGATGTAGTGTGCCGCCAGGGTGTTCAGAACTTCCCCGATCACGCCAGGCGCGATTTCTTCGATCACCAGCAGCAGGGCAAGAACTTCGACGGTGTGCTTCACCTCGGTGCTTTTGCACTCCGACACGTCACCGGCGCCAAGGGCTTCGGCGACGCGTCGAACCTGGCTAGCCTGAATGTTCAGGCCGATCTTGACGGGTAGCGGCTTGCCGCTACCCATGGCGGTGTCTCTTGGTTGGACCCTTGGTCAGGGCAAGAAGCATCTTCTGCAGCCCCTTGTCGTTCCGTGCAGCCACAGCTCGCTTGTACAGGGCATGCGCTGGATTCGGCTCAATGTCTCCGTGCTCGATCAGTCGTGCAATCTCCACGCTCAGCCTGAGCATCTTGTCGTGAACCTCGGGGGTGTAGCGGTAGGGGATCTCTTGGGTGCTGAAGCGGTTCACCGCGCGCGCCAGGCAGGCGACAGCATCGCGTGCCAGTTCGTGGGACTGCTGCCGGTATTGGTCGGGCGACATGGTCATACCTCCTCGACCGGGGCCAGGTCTTCAGCGCCTTGGGCAATGTCGCGCTGGAGCCTTTCCAGGCCATCTATCGCGGCTTGGACGGACTGTCTGAACTCGTCAAACGTCAGGTCCTTGGCTTCCCCGATCCCCGTCTGCCACAAGGCGGCGTCCAGGGCCTCCAATATCGTCAAGGGTGTGCACCAGTCGCCGTTCGGTGAACAGGCCATTTCATCCAGTGGTTCGCGAACGGCTTTGACGGATGCGATGGCTTGGACAACGGCGGGACTCCACCGTGCCACCCTGTTGTCTTCAAAGACTGCAGCGCGGTCTTTCTGAGCGGCCACGGCTATCGTCAGCACTCGCAGAATCGCGGTGGCCCGGGCTACGTGTTCAAGGGCCGCCACGGCGTCGTCATGCCCAAAGCGGCGGACAGTTTGGTTTACAGTCGAATCAGCCATTTTCAAAGCTCCGTTTTGATGATGGTCAGGGGGTGTTCGGTGTTGCTGCACTGTTCGCCCCCGCTTTGTTTGCCCAGCTCTTCACGCCGCTGGGCTTGGCGTTTCAGGCCCGCAAGGGGATGATTTGGGCGCCCTCGCGCAGCTTGTCCAGGTAGTCGGCCCATGTGCACATCATTGCGCGGCGCTGGTCGATGAACTCGGCGCGGTCATAGGCTGCGCCAAGTGGGCCTGACTTGACGTGCGCCAGTTGGGCCTCGATCACGTCTGGCGCGATGCCGAGCTTTTCCACCATGATCGTGCGGGCCATCGCCCGGAACCCGTGCGGGGTCATATCGTCGTTGCTGTAGCCCATACGTCGAAGGGCCACGCGCATCGTGTTTTCGCTCATGGGGCGCTTGGTGCTGATGAGGCTGGGGAACACGTAGCGACTGCCGACCGTGAGCGGGTGCAGGTCTCGCAGGATCTCGACAGCCTGGGGCGCCAGCGGGACCACATGGGGCCGGCCGTTGATCTTCTGCGCCAGCTTGCGTTTCATCTTCATGGAAGGGATCGTCCAGGTTGCGGCGTCCAGGTCAATCTCGGCCCACTCCATCGCCCGGATGTTGCCCGGTCGCTGGAAGAGCAGGGCGGCCAGCAGAAGGGCGGCACGCGTGACGGGCTGGCCAGGGTAATTGTGGATGGCGCGCATCAGCTCGCCGGCCGTCGCCGGCTCCAGGATGGCGGCCATGTGCTTTACCGTCATCGGCTGCAGTGCACCGTGCAGGTCCGGTGCTGGGTTGCGCGCACAGCGGCCGGTGGCAATGCCGAACTGAAACACCTGGCCGGCGGTCTTGCGTAGGGTGTGGGCCGTCTCGCGGGCACCTCTGCGCTCGATTCGGCGCAAGGTGTTCAGCAGCATGGGCGCCGTTATGTCGGGTAGGGGAACAGAACCGATCCAGGGGAACAGGTCCTTTTCCATGCGCTCAATCCACCGTTCACCATACCGCGGGCTCCAGCTGGCGGCCTTCGTGGCGTGCAGCTCGCGGGCCACTGCCTCGAACGTGTTTTCAGAGTGTTGCCTGGCGTGCAGTCGCTCAAGCTGGCGGTGCTTCGCAGGGTCGGTGCCAGCCTGCAGCACCTTGCGTGCGTCGTCGCGGTCCTGGCGAGCTTGCTTCAGGGGAACGGAAGGGTAAGAGCCCAGCGCCAGGCGCTTCTCTTTGCCGTCCACGTAGTACTTCCAGAACCACCTCTTGGACCCGGCGCCGGACACTTCCAGGTACAGCCCACCAGAATCGGCCAGGCGGGCGCGCTTTTTTTCTGGTGGGCAGGTTGCAGCGCGGCAGGCAATGTCGGTCAACATAGGGGAACATCCTCGGGGTGTAGGCCGGCTGGCCCGATTTGTTCCCCGAATTGTTCCCCTATTTCATGTGGCCTGCAAGGCTACGTCTTGACGCAACATGAAGCGAAAAACTCGCTAAGTCGTTGATTCGTAAATGCTATTTGAGCAAACCTGAATCATCATGATTTGTTCATATGGCCTGCCCGGAGGGACTCGAACCCCCGACCTGCTGCTTAGAAGGCAGCTGCTCTATCCGGTTGAGCTACGGGCAGACGATCGCGGCAGTGCGGCTGCGACGAACACACCTTGAAGGACAAAAGGCCCACGCAGTGGGCCTTTTGTTATGGGTTGGTCGGAGCGGCGGGATTCGAACTCGCGACCCTCTGCTCCCAAAGCAGATGCGCTACCAGGCTGCGCTACGCTCCGACGTAATCCGACATTGTACCTGCTTGACGCATGCTCCTGGAGAGCAGCAAGCGTTTTTCGTCCATCCGTGCGCCTTGACTCCCCAATCAGCAGCCGCGGGTAATGGGCATCTCCACCTCGGCGTTGACGGCCATGTGACGAGCCAGTTCCAGCTTGGCGATGGCGTTGCGGTGAACCTCATCGGGTCCGTCGGCCAGACGCAATGTCCGCTGGTTGGCGTAGCTGTAGGCCAGCGGGAAGTCATCACTGACGCCGCCGCCCCCGTGGGCCTGGATCGCCATGTCGATGATGTCGCAGGCCATGTTGGGGGCCACCACCTTGATCATGGCGATCTCGGCCTTGGCGATCTTGTTGCCCACCGTGTCCATCATGTACGCAGCCTTGAGTGTCAGCAGGCGAGCCATCTCGATCCGGCAGCGGGCATCGGCAATGCGCTCGTGCCAGACCGACTGGGACGAGATCGGTTTACCGAAAGCGACCCGGCTGTTCAGGCGCTTGCACATCAGCTCCAGTGCACGCTCGGCGGCACCGATCGAGCGCATGCAGTGGTGGATGCGGCCCGGGCCAAGGCGCCCCTGAGCAATCTCGAAACCCCTGCCTTCACCCAGCAACAGGTTGCTGACCGGCACGCGTACGTTCTCCAGCAGAACCTCCATGTGGCCGTGCGGTGCGTCGTCATAGCCGAACACGGACAGCGGACGCAGCACCTTGATGCCAGGGGCATTCGACGGCACGACGATCATGCTCTGCTGGGAATGCCTCGGAGCTTCCGGATCGGTCTTGCCCATCACGATGTAGACCGCGCAGCGTGGATCGCCAGCGCCGGACGACCACCATTTGCGGCCGTTGATGACGTACTCGTTGCCGTCACGCTCGATGCGGCACTGGATGTTGGTGGCATCCGACGAAGCGACCTCCGGCTCGGTCATCAGGAAGGCCGAGCGGATTTCTCCCCTGAGCAGAGGCTCCAGCCATTCGTCCTTGATGGCTTCGCTCGCGTAGCGCTCCAGGGTTTCCATGTTGCCGGTGTCCGGTGCTGAACAGTTGAACACCTCGGCAGCAAACGGCACCCGCCCCATGATTTCGCACATCGGCGCGTACTCCAGGTTGCTCAGACCTTCAGGTGCACGTTTGGACTGGGGCAGGAACAGGTTCCAAAGACCGGCTTCACGAGCCTTGGGCTTGAGTTCCTCGATCAGAGTGGTCGGAGTCCACGCATTGCCTTTGGCCCGGTTGGCTGCGATTTCGCCAAAGAAGCGGCTCTCATTGGGATAGATGTGCTCGTCCATGAAAGCCAGCAGGCGTTCGCGCAGGCCCTTGACCTTGTCGGTGTAGTCGAAATGCATGGTGTTCCTTCCGTGGTGAATCGGTCTTGTGAATGGTGTGCAGGAGTCAGTGGCGGCGGGCGAATTCCCATGCAAGGTCGGCCAGCGGGCGGGCGCCGGCGGCCGACGACACGGCCTGCGCACTGGAGGCGGTGCCCATCTCGACGCGCTTGGCAATGCCCTGCAGGATGGCGGCGAGGCGAAACAGGTTGTAGGCCAGATAGAAGTTCCAGTCCGCCTTGAGCTGCTGCGGCGTGGCAAAGCCGGTGCGCTCGCAGTAACGCGCGATGTAGTCGTCTTCTTCCGGAATTCCCAGGGATTTCACATCCAGACCCCCGATACCCCTGAAGGCGCCCGGCGGGATGTGCCAGGCCATGCAGTGGTAGCTGAAATCGGCCAGCGGATGTCCCAGCGTCGACAGCTCCCAGTCCAGGATGGCGAGCACCCTGGGCTCGGTCGGGTGGAACATCAGGTTGTCCAGCCGGTAGTCGCCATGGACGATCGACACCATTGACTCGTCCTGGGCCATGGCCGGTATGTGTTCGGGCAACCACGTCATCAACCGGTCCATGGCCTCGATCGGCTGGGTGATCGACGCCACATACTGTTTGCTCCAGCGACCGATCTGGCGTTGGAAGTAGTTGCCCGGCTTGCCGTAGTCACCCAGCCCGATGTCGGCAGGCCGCACGGAGTGCAGGCTGGCCATGACCCGGTTCATCTCATCGTAGATGGCGCCACGTTCCTCACGGCTCATGTCCGGCAGCGACTGGTCCCACATGACGCGACCCTCGACGCACTCCATGATGTAGAAGGCGCGACCGATGACCGATTCGTCTTCACACAGCACGTGCATTTGCGCCACGGGAACCGATGTCTGCCGAAGAGCGCTCATGACCCGGAACTCGCGTTCTATCGCGTGCGCCGACGGCAACAGCTTGGCGACGGGGCCGGGCTTGGCCCGCATCACATATCGCCGCGCTGGCGTGATCAGCTTGTAGGTGGGATTGGACTGTCCGCCCTTGAACATTTCGACCGACAGCGGTCCCTCGAATCCGTCGAGGTGCAGCTCAAGCCAAGCCTGCAAAGCCTGGATGTCGAAGGCGTGTTGCGCCGAAACCGGCCGGGTGCCGCTGAATTGCTGGGTGTCGGTCATGGCGTGATCGGTGAAGAGGTTTGTGGTTCCTTCGCGCGGGTGCTCCCGCGAACCAGAAGACGCACGGCGCACGCCACCGCATACCGCGCCGATGACCGCCGCAAATTCACGACTCGGCTTCGATCCGCATCAGCATGTCGCGATTGCGCACCACCAGGCCTCCCTGCTCGATGCGGATGGCGTTCTCTCGCTCCATCGATTTGAGTTCCTGGTTGACCCGCTGTCGCGAGGCGCCCAGCAGCTGTGCCAGCTCCTCCTGCGCCAGTTGCAGTCCGATACGCGTTTCGCTGCCGTCCGACAGGCAGGGCACGCCATAGCTGCGCACCAGATGGAGCAACTGCTTGGCCAGGCGCGCGCGCAGCGGCAGGGTGTTGAGGTCCTCGACCAGGCCGAACAGGGTCCTGATGCGCCTGGCCTGCAGTCGCATCAGCGCCTCGTACAACTCGACGTGCACGGTCAGGATCTTCTGGAAATCGTTGCGCGACACGCACAGCAGTGTGGTGGCCCCGTGCGCATAGGCGTCGTGTGTCCGCTGGTCGCCGTCGAACATTGCCACGTCGCCAAACCACACGCCGGGCTCGACATAGGTGAGTGTGATCTGCTTGCCCGACAGCGAGGTCGAACTCACGCGCACCGCTCCCTTGGCCACAGCGGTCCACTCGGAGGGTGGATCGCCCCGGGCCACGATCAGGTCGCCGTCCTTGAACCGCTTGACGTAGGCGCATCGAAGAGGCTGCCGAACCAGCGTCCGCTGTTGATCGACTCGCGTTCTTCCATTGTCAGAATGGGTTCGTCCATGGGCTGTCTTATGAGTGACTGGTTTTGTCCGCATTGTCGCCACAGGGACGCCAACGGGGCATAGGGTTTGCGTGACGCCGAGGCCTGCGCTGCGTCTGCCTGTCAGGGGCGTGGCGGCTCAGCGGTAGGTTGGCGGTCGCTTCTCGATGAAGGCAGAAATGCCTTCACCCGCATTCGGGTGATGCAGGTTGCGGACGAAATGGTCGCGCTCGCTGGCCAGTTGGGTGTGCAGCGGCTGGGTCAGCGCGTCGTTGGCCAGCTCCTTGATGCTGGCCATGGCGTTGGGTGCTCGGGTGTTCAGCAGACCTGTCCAGACCAGGGCATCTTCCAGCGCATGACCACTGGCGGCGATGCGCGAGACCAGGCCCAGCTGGTGCAGGCGCCGGGCATCGATGCGCTCACCCCCCATCAGCAACTGCAGCGCGGTCGAGCGGGGCAGGGCGCGCATGAGGCTCCAGGTGGCGCCGCCATCCGGCGACAGGCCCACGTTCACATAGGCCATCACGAACACGCTGTCTTCGGCAGCCACCATCAGGTCACAGGCGAGCGCCAGCGAAAAGCCCGCGCCTGCGCAGGAACCCTCCACGGCAGCGATGACCGGTTTCGGGAAAGCACGGATGGTTTCGATCCAGTTGTGCAGTCCCTCGATGCTGGCGGCCTGCACCTCGGGCGGCTGCTGACGGTTGGCCTGCAGGCGTTGGAGGTTGCCGCCGGCACAGAAATGGCGGCCCTCTCCGGCGATGACCACGCTGCGGATCTCCGGGTTGTTCTCTGCCACATTGAGGGCTTCGACACCCGCTGCGTAAATGTCCGGCCCCAGCGCATTGCGGTGCTCTGGGTTGCTGATGGTCAGAACCATGGTCTGCCCATGGCTGTGGCTCTTGAGACTGGCGGTCATGGTCAGGCCTCTTCGTGCGTCAGGCTCAGACCCAGTGCACCGCGGCGGCGCAGCCAGGGAGAGGGGCGATAGCGTGGGTCACCATACACGGTCTGCATGTTGAACAGGACTTCCAGCACGTTCGCCGGGCCGATCCGGTCCCCCATGGCCAGCGGACCCATCGGGTACCCCAGTCCGAGCGTCACGGCCAGATCCAGGTCGGCCGGGCTGCAGACGCCTTGCTGGCACATGTCGGCGGCAATGTTGACGATCGTGGCCACCACACGCTGCGTCACAAAGCCACCACTGTCTCGCACCACGCTGACCGCTTTGCCGTCCCGAGCAAACAGGGCGTGCGCCGCATCGCGCATGTCGCTGCGGGTGGCCGGATTGGTGGCCAGCACGCGCCGCTTCGTGGCCTTGTCATCGAGCATCATGTCAATGCCCACCGTGCGAGCCGGATCAAGCCGTTCGACCGCTGCCAGGGTGGTCACGTCCAGTCCCAGGGGTGCCACCAGAATCAGCGCGGACGATGAGGGAGCCGCGGCGGTTTCAATCGAGGCGCCCAGGTCCTTGAGCAACTGGTAAAGCTCCTGCCGCCGGGCCGCCTTGGGGGAAACCCAGACGGGCGGGATGGTGTCCACCCGAGGCGCGGGGGGGTCTGCGGGGACTTGTGCCGTGCCGTCCACGTAGGCATAGAACCCATCACCCACCTTCTTGCCGACAACGCCTCCGGCCAGTCTCTGCGCGGTGATCACGCTGGGTCGATACCGGGGCTCGTCGTAGTACTGGCGGTAGATCGACTCCATGACCGGGTGCGACACATCCAGCGCCGTCAGATCCATCAGCTCGAAGGGGCCGAGTCGAAAGCCCATCTGGTCCTTCAGGATGCGGTCGACGCTGGCAAAGTCGGCCACCCTTTCGCCGACCACGCGCAGGGCCTCGGTCCCATAGCCCCGGCCGGCATGGTTGACGATAAAGCCAGGCGTGTCCTGTGCCGATACCGGCGTATGACCAAACTGTCGGCTGTATTCGGCCAACTTCGCGCACACCTTCGGATCCGTCTTGAGCCCGGCGATGACCTCGACCACACGCATCAGGGGGACCGGGTTGAAGAAGTGGTATCCGGCCAGCCGGGATGGGCGCTTCAGCGCTGCACCGATCGCGGTCACCGAGAGCGACGACGTGTTGGTGGCCAACACAACCTCCGGGCCCACGACGTGTTCCAGCTGCTGGAAGAGCCGCTGCTTGACGTCCAGCCTTTCGACAATGGCCTCCACGACCAGGTCACAGGTCGACAGATCCTCGATCGACGCGGCCTGTTTCAAGCGATCAATGCAGGCCTGCGCCGTGGCTGCATCCAGCTTGCCCTTTTCGGCCAGCTTCTGCCAGGTCGCTGTCAGGGCGTCGCATGCCTTCCGGGCGGCGCCTTCCTGGGCGTCATACAGGATGACCTCGCTGCCGGCCTGCGCCGCCATCTGGGCTATACCCCGCCCCATGGCGCCCGTGCCGACAATGCCACAGATTCGATAAACAGTTTGCATGATTAAGCGTTATTTGCCGGGTCGCGCGAAGTTGCTATGACAAAATGTTGCACCGACGGATTAAAGGAAAACTGACGTGCGCCAATTCTGGTTGGGCTGTATTTTGCTATCAACTGCCGTCAGCAGTTCAGCAGTGACCCTGGGTCGCTACAGCGGCGCTGCCGTCATCGGCCGTCCGCTGGATATCCGCGCCCAGTTGCTGCTCTCTCCGGGGGAAGATGTCTCGTCGCTCTGCGTCTCGGCCGACGTGTTCTACGGTGATTCCCAGGTTGGTGGTGTTCAGACCCAGATTCAGCAGACTGCGCCAGACGCCGCGGCATCCTTGCGCATCCAGGTGGCGCAGGCCATCAACGAGCCTGTCGTCACGGTGTTCGTTCGGGCCGGGTGCGAAGCCCCGTTCAGCCGGCGCTACGTGTTGCTGGCAGACCCGGTGTCCGATCCCCTTCCCGAGCCGATGCCTGCGGCTCGAACCCTGCCCCTGGCGCCACAGCAGCAGGCAACGTCGGCCCAACCGGTGCCGGCGCAGGGCGAGCCGGCTGAGGCTGCTTCGACTGCTGCTGGTGCAACCGAGCAGGCGCCGGCGTCTGGTCCGTCGCCCGCGCCGGCTGCGCGCGTTCCGGCGCGCACCCGCGCCCGCCCCGGCGGCCCCCCGGCTGCAGCTTGATCCGGTTGACATCAACCTGGGTATCGAGCGGGATCCGGTGCTTCGGCTTTCGCTGAGCCTGTTGAGCGAGCCGGCCTCTTCAGAAGATGTCCGCCAAGCGGCCGGTCTTTTGTGGAAAGCACTGAACGCATCGCCGGAGGACGTCATGCGTGACGCCCAGAAGCTGGCGGTTCTGGAAGCCGAAGCCAAAGGCCTGCGCGAAGAAGAGTCGCGAAACCGGGCACAGATCGCCGATCTCCAGTCGCAATTGCAGGACGCCGGACAACGAAGCTGGCTGCTGTATGGCACGGCCTTGCTGCTTTTGCTGTCCCTGCTGGCAATCGCCGTCCTGTTGCGCAGGCGCCGCACCGAGTCTCGGGATGTTGCCCGGGCCAAGGCGTGGTGGAACGAGGAGGTTGCCCAGAGACCGCTGGCGGACGAGCCGGAGGATGCGGGCCGCAAGGCCGGGGCGGTGAACGGCCTGGACATCGACCTGGCGGCCGAATCCGATTTCCAGCGCAGTGTGTCTTCCCTGGCACCCTTGAGCCAGCCCGAGGCCGTCGACAGCCAGCCCGGCGGCCGCGGGCGCGCTGCCGACCACAGGGAGTTCGCCGCCAGTGCCATGGGTGTGTCCAGATCGGTGGCGACCGAAGAACTGTTCGATGTCCAGCAGCAGGCGGACTTCTTCATTTCCCTGGGAGAGGACGAGCAGGCCATCCAGGTCCTGAAAAACCACCTGGCCGAAAGTCAGGAGCCCAGTCC
>JALOSN010000212.1 GCA_025458415.1 Hydrogenophaga sp. | reverse complement strand
CCGGAGACTGGACGTCTACACCGGTCACAGCGGCCGGCCAGAGGATCGAAAAGCCTTTGATTATAACAGGCCGTTGTGCCTGAGGAAAGCCTCGTCGGCAGGGCCGAGGTGTCCCGCCTGGCGTGCCGCCTCCAGCAGGTCGGGGCGCACGCGCGCGGTGGCCAGCAGGCTCTGCTCGCGACGGTATCGGGCAATGCGTTCATGGTGGCCACCCAGCAACACCGGCGGCACCGGTACCGGGCCCTCGGGACCCTGCCAGACCTCGGGCCGGGTGTGATGCGGGCTGTCAAGCAGCCCGTCAAGGGCCGGATTGAAGCTGTCCTGCTGGTGACTGCCTTCATCACCGAGCACGCCCGGCTGCAGCCGGGCCACCGCATCGAGCAGGGCCATCGCCGGGATTTCACCGCCCGAGAGAACAAAATCGCCCAGGCTGAGCTGCCGGTCGACGCAGGCGTCGATGAAGCGCTGGTCGACACCCTCGTAACGGCCACAGACCAGGATCGCTCCCGGGCTGTCCGACCAGCCCTGCACACCCGCATGGTCGAGCCGCTCACCGGCGGGCGAGAACAGCACCACCGGCGCCTGGGGCCCGGCCTCGGCCCGCTCCGCGCGGATCGCCTGCAAGCAGCGCCACAGGGGTTCGGCCATCATGACCATGCCGGGCCCACCCCCGAACGGGCGGTCGTCGACCCGGCGGTAGTTGCCATCGGCGAAATCACGCGGATTCCACAGGCGCACCTGCACCTGGCCCGAGTCGAAGGCGCGCCGGTTGATGCCGTGGCTCAGAAAAGGGCCGAACAGCTCCGGGAACAGGGTGACGACGTCGAAGCGCATGGCCTGGGGTGACGCACAGGAACCGGTGGGCGCAGCCGGGCGGTCAGAAATAGTCGGTCTGCCAGTCGACCAGAATGCGCCGGGCCGCCTGGTCGACGCTGTCAACGTAGGTCGAGACAAACGGAATCATCCGCTCGCTCTTGGGGTCGCCTTCCTCGCTGCCATGCCGCAGCACCAGCACCGAAGTGGGACCGGTGCTCAGCAGGTCGCGCACCTCACCCAGGCACTCACCCTGACGGTTGACCACCTGCAGTCCGATCAGATCGACCCAGTAGTACTCGCCCTCGGGGGTGGGTGGGAAATCGCTGCGCGGCAGGCAGATGCGGGCGCCCTTGAGCGCCTCGGCCTGGTTGCGGTCGTTGATGCCCTCGATGCGGGCCACGATGCCGTCGGCATGGTGGCGCGCCTCGGACAGGACCACCTTGACGCAACCGGCAAAAGCGACGAAGCCGCGCGAGAAGCGCGGCTCGGGCGGCTGCAGGAACCAGCGGGAAGCCGAGGTCAGGACCTCGGTGTCCGTGCTGTGGGGCAGGATGCGGACCCAGCCCTTGATGCCCCAGGCATCCTGCACGCGACCGAGCTCAATGGCATCGGCCGGCAGGCTGGCCGGCTCGAACGTCTGCACAGGAGCGACGGTCAACGGCCTGCCCGGGGAAGCCTGAACGCTCAGGCGGTGGCCTTGGCCGCCTGCTTGATCAGGCGGGCCACGGTGTCGGACGGCTCGGCGCCGACGCCGGTCCAGTAGGTCAGGCGGTCCATGGCGATGCGCAGCGGCTCTTCACCGCCTTTGGCCAGAGGGTTGTAGAAACCGATGCGCTCGATGAAGCGACCGTCACGGCGGTTGCGCTTGTCGGCCACCACAATGTTGTAGAACGGACGGGCTTTTGCACCGCCGCGGGAGAGTCGGATGACGACCATGATTTATCCTTCGGGTGGAGAGGTGCCCGACAGGGCACTTCGCTGGGTCTGAAGACCCGTTTCGTCGCAGCGCCTGAGACACCGACTGACCACCCGGCCAGCGAAACGCTGCAAAGCCTGCAATTATAGCCCGGCGACCCGGACTGCCAAGGGTCGTCATTTTCGCGCCACGTTCTCTCCCCATTCCGGGCCTCGCAGCCCTGTCCGACATGCCCCTGATCCGCCCCAGTCAAGACGCCGACATCGACGCCATCACGCGCATTTATGCGCACCACGTGCTGCATGGCACCGGCACTTTCGAGACCACCCCTCCTTCGGCCGACGACATGAAGGCGCGCCGGGCCGACGTGCTGGGCAAGGGATTGCCCTGGCTGGTGATCGAGGATGCCGGACAACTGCTGGGGTTTGCCTACGGCAACTGGTTCAAGCCCCGCCCGGCCTACCGGTTTTCGGTCGAGGACTCGATCTACCTGGCCCCCGAAGCGGCTGGTCGGGGGCTGGGCAAGGCCTTGCTGGCCGAATTGCTGGCGGTGCTCGAGCGCGGTGGCACCCGCAAGGTCATGGCCGTCATCGGCGATTCGGCCAACGCCGGCTCGATCGGCGTACACAAGGCCCTGGGCTTCGAGCCCGTGGGCGTGGTGCAGTCCTGCGGCTGGAAGTTCGACCGCTGGCTGGACATCGTGCTGATGCAAAAGACCCTGGGCCAGGGTGACAGCTGCCCGCCAGCCCATCCCGGAGTGTTGGCATGAGCGGCCGCGTCAGGAACAAGACCATCGCGGTCTGGCTGGCGTTGCTGGGCGGCACCCTGGGGCTGCACCGCTTCTACCTCAGGGGCATGGGCGACTGGATCGGCTGGTTGCACCCGTTACCCACCGCCCTGGGGTGGTGGGGCGTGGAGCGGGTGCTCACCTACGGACAGGACGACAAGCTGTCATGGGTGCTGATCCCGTTGCTGGGCGTGAGCATCGCGGCGAGCTGTCTGACGGCCATCGTCTTTGCCCTGAGCGACGGCCCCAAGTGGAACCGCTGGTTCAATGGCTCACAGCCCACCGACCATCCGGCAGGGACCACGCAATGGCTGACCGTCGGGGGCCTGGTGTTCTCGCTGCTGGTGGGCACGGTGGCCTTCATGGGCACCCTGGCCTTCAGCATCCAGCACTACTTCGAGTACCAGATCGAGGAGGCGCGCAAGATCAGCCAGCCCGAGCCGGACTGATGCGCGTCGGCGCCCTGGTCTGAGCTGACCGAAGACCCATCAGAGCACCGACATCACCAGCATCACCAGGCTCAGGCTGAACAGCGCCAGCACCGTCGACAGGCCCATGCTGGCCGTGGTCAATGCCTGCACCACCTGGTAGCGTTGCGCGAACAGGTAGACATTGGCCCCGATCGGCAGGGCGGCTGCGACCACCATCACCGTCAGCTGCAGGCCGTCGATGCCGAAGGCCCAGGCGCTCAAGCCCACCAGCACCGGCAGCACGAGGTTCTTGGACAGGCACAGCCAGAGGGCCTCACGCCAGTGGCCCTGCAGCGGGGTCCGCGCCAGGCTCACACCCACCAGCACCAGCGCCATCGGGCCAAAGGCGCTGCCCAGCAGTTGCAGCGGCTTGTCGATGACCGCCGGCAGCGCCCAGCCGGTCTGGGCGAACATCAGACCGCAGAGGATGGGCAGCGGAATCGGGTGGATCAGGGCACCGCGGATGGCCGAGGTGGCGGTGGCCAGCAGGTGCGGGGCTTCGCCGCCGGATCGACGCGACTCGCGCGCCTGCGCCAGTTCGAGCACCACCGAGGCCACGGTCAGCAGGATGAGCGCGTGCACCGACACCAGGGTCAGGAGCGTGACCAGTCCGGCCTTGCCATAGGCCAGCTCGACCAGGGTGATGCCGATCATGACCATGTTGGAGAACACACCTGCCAGGGCCATCACCACGCTGCGGCAGCTGAACCCGCGCCACGCGATGGCGAGCGCCAGCAGTCCGAGGACAGCGACGAAATAGGCCAGGATGGGTCGCAGGTCCAGGGTCTCGAAGCGCACCGCGCTCATGGTGCGGAACAGCAGGGCCGGTATCAGCAGCAGAAAGACCAGGTTGGACAGGTCCTTGACCGCCGCCTGGCCGATCCATTGGCGGCGGCCAGCGAGGTATCCGGCGCCGATCAGCAGAAAA
>JALOSN010000211.1 GCA_025458415.1 Hydrogenophaga sp. | reverse complement strand
GGGCACCCTTCCTGCCTGCGTCACGATCCTTCAGCATATCAGGAGAACCCTCATGCAGCGTCGACAGCTCGTATCCACCCTGGGAACCTGCCTGGCCGCGCCGGCCTTGACAGCATGGTCCGGGTCGGCCGCTGCCCAGGTAGCGGGTGTGAGCGATACGCGCATCGTGCTGGGCCAGTCGGCACCGTTCAGCGGCGCGGCCGAACAGCTGGGCGTGCAGTTCTACCTCGGGGCGCAGCTGTTCTTTGATGCCCTCAATGCCCGGGGAGGCGTCAACGGGCGCACGGTGGAAATCCGTCGGCTGGACGACGGCTACGAGCCTGAGCGCTGTGCCGCCAACACACGTCAGTTGATCTCGGATGGGGCGTTTGCCCTGTTCGGCTACATCGGCACTCCCACCAGTCTGGCTGCCCTGCCCATGGCAACCGACGCCAAGGTGCCGTTCTTCGCCCCGTTCACCGGGGCCGAAGCCTTGCGCACGCCCTTCAACCGCTACGCGATCCATGTCCGCGCTTCCTATTTCGAGGAGACGGCGGCCATCGTCCGTCAGGTCACGGGAACGGGTATCAGGAAAGTGTCGGTGTTCTACCAGAACGACGCCTACGGCAAGACCGGCCTGGAAGGTGTGACCCGTGCGCTCAAGGAAGTCGACCTGGACCCCGCATCCACCGGTACGGTGGAGCGCAACAGCCTGGACGTGGCCAAGGCGCTGGACGATATCCTGGCAAGCCGGCCCGAGGCCGTCGTGCAGATCGGTGCCTACAAGGCCTGCGCGACCTTCATACGCCTGGCACGCCAGAGGGGCTATGCCGGCAATTTCTACAACGTGTCCTTTGTCGGCACCCAGGCCCTGCTGGACGAGCTCGGGGCGTCGGCCCGGGGCGTGGTCGTCAGCCAGGTCATGCCGTTTCCCTACAGCCCGGTCACGCCGCTGGCCAGCGAATACCTGGCAGCCGTGCGCACCAAGCAGGGTCTGAACCCGAACTACTCGGGCATCGAGGGTTATGTGGCCGCCAAGGTGTTCACCGAGGCGGTCCGCAAGGCGGGTCGAAACCTCACCCGCGAGGGTTTCATCGGCGCCATCCAGGGCATGCGGAACGTGGATCTGGGCGGATTTCCGATCGACTTCGGGCCGAACAAGCACACCGGCTCGCGCTTCGTCGAGCTGACCCTGCTCACCGCCGACGGCCGCATTCGGCGCTGAAACGACCGGTTGGCGGCTGTTCGGGTAGGGGCTCTGTGCCCGAAGGACCTCACCTCCAGCGGGGGTGTGTCGCATGCGGTGATGCAGCGGGGTGTCGATTCGGTAGTATGGTCATGGTGCACCAACCTTGGCCGGAGACCCCATGCAACTGATCGATTCCATCCTGACCCAGGCCGCGTCCATTGCCGCTGTCCGTCGAGACATCCACGCCCATCCCGAACTGTGCTTCGAGGAAGTCCGCACTGCGGACCTGGTGGCGGCCAAGCTGACCGAGTGGGGCATCCCCATCCACCGGGGCATGGGGACCACCGGGGTGGTGGGTGTTGTCCATGGTCGCGATGGGGGTGCCTGTGGCCGGGCCATCGGTTTGCGTGCCGACATGGATGCGCTCCCGATGCAGGAGCACAACCAGTTCGAACACGCCAGCCGGCACGTTGGCAAGATGCACGCCTGCGGCCATGACGGGCATACCGCCATGCTGCTGGCCGCGGCCCAGCATTTTGCCCGGCACCGTGAGTTCGACGGCACGGTGTACCTGATCTTCCAGCCAGCCGAGGAGGGGGGGGGTGGCGCGCGCGAAATGATCAAGGACGGACTGTTCGAGCGCTTTCCGATGGAAGCCGTCTTCGGCATGCACAACTGGCCCGGCATGCCGGTCGGCAGCTTCGCTGCCAGCGCGGGCCCGGTGATGGCATCCAGCAACGAATTCCGCATCACCATCCGTGGCAAGGGGGCTCACGCCGCCCTGCCGCACAACGGCATCGACCCTGTGCCGGTGGCCTGCCAGATGGTTCAGGCCTTCCAGACCATCATCACCCGCAACAAGAAGCCGGTTGATGCCGGCGTGATCTCGGTGACCATGATCCACACCGGTGAGGCCACCAACGTGGTGCCCGACAGCTGCGAAATACAGGGCACGGTTCGCACCTTCACCCTTGAGGTGCTCGACCTCATCGAGCGACGCATGCGGGAGATCGCTGAGCACACCTGCGCGGCCTTCGGCGCCGGTTGCGAGTTCGAATTCCGCCGCAACTACCCGCCCACCGTGAACCACCCGGCCGAGACCGCATTTGCACGCCAGGTGCTGGCGGAAATTGTCGGCGCGCAGCGCGTTCTCGACCAGGAGCCCACCATGGGCGCCGAAGACTTTGCGTACATGCTGCAGCAGCGGCCGGGCTGCTACCTGTTCATTGCCAACGGTGACGGTGACCACCGCGCCATGGGTCATGGCGACGGCCCATGCACCCTGCACAACCCCAACTACGACTTCAACGACGACCTGATTCCCCTGGGCGCCACGTTCTGGGTCCGGCTGACCGAGCAGTGGCTGGGCCGGTCCCGGACGTCCAGGGAGAGCGCATGATCCCCATTGCTGAGGCGTTTTCTCCCAGTTATGCCCGGGCCCGGGTGCGCTTTCTGGAGGGGGCTGCCGCTGGCGGACTGGCCATTCGAAGCCACAACCACCCCCTCAAGGGTCTGGACGGTGAGACCCTGGCCATGGACGTGGCGCTGGACGGTTCGCCCGATGCCGACAGGCTGCTCATCGTCAGCAGCGCCTGTCATGGGGTTGAAGGCTTCTGCGGCTCCGGCGTGCAGGTGCACGCCTTGCACGACCATGACTGGCGGGCGCACGCACGTGAGTCGGGTGTGGCGGTGCTGTACGTCCATGCACTCAATCCCCATGGCTTTTCGTACCGCCGCCGGGTGACCCACGAGAACGTCGACCTGAACCGGAATTTTCCGGACTTCGGGCAGCCGTTGCCGCACAACCCGGCCTATGCAGAGCTGCACGACCTGCTGTTGCCAGCGTGCTGGCCCCCAGGTCCTGACAACCAGCATGCCATTGAGGCCTACATCGCTCACCACGGACTGACCCGCTACCAGGCGGCGGTATCCCAGGGTCAGTACGGTTTTCCGGACGGTCTGTTTTTTGGCGGCCATGCCCCGACGTGGAGCCACACGACCCTGCGGCAGGTGCTGCGGCAACACGGAGCGCGCGCACGCCGGGTGGCATGGATCGACTTGCACACGGGTCTGGGCCCCAGTGGGGTCGGTGAACGCATCTATGCCGGGCGCAAGGATCCCTCTGCCATGGCGCGAGCCCAGGCCTGGTGGGGAGGCGGAGGCAAGACCATGGTCACCTCGGTCTACGACGGCAGTTCGACCTCGGCCGAACTGACAGGGCTGATGTGGTGCGCCATATACCAGGAGTGTCCGCAGGCCGAGTACACCGGCATCGCCCTCGAGTACGGTACGGTGCCGATCACCGAAGTCGTGCAGGCCCTTCGTGCCGACCACTGGCTGCACCTGCATCCGCAGCAGGCCGACGAGACCCTGCGTGCCCAGGTGCGGCAGCAGATGATGGATGCCTTCTACACCGACACCGACGCCTGGCGGGGCCAGGTGGTTGCCCAGGCTCGACAAGCCCTGTTCCAGGCGGTGGAAGGCCTGGCGGCCTGAAGCCTCAGTCGCCCGAGACGTAGGCGCCCGACAGCTGAAGCAGGTGCTGCCGCTGACCGGGCTCCAGATACGGAGCCAGCAGGTTCAGCACGTGCCGCGCACCGCGCAGCAGAGCCTTTTGCGCATGGTCAGGCTCCAGCGCATGGCGCGGGTCGCGAACGTACTCGAAGCTCAGCCAGTAGGTGAGCACCACCACCATGCAGTTGGCCGTGGGTTCCACCTCGCGGGTGTCGATGTCGACGGCGCCGCTGCGGCTCATG
>JALOSN010000210.1 GCA_025458415.1 Hydrogenophaga sp. | reverse complement strand
TCTGCCACGACCACCCGGTGGGGAGACCATCTTGAAGACCCGAGGATTCATGCCCCGGAAACCGCAGATGCACGAACCACTCGCGGTACAGCAGCCGCGCCGACTCTTCCAGCAAGGCGATGCGGCGGCGGTTGTTTTCGATGAGGTCGTCATAGGCGGTCAGCTTCTCGACCACATCCAACTGTTGATCGAGAGGGGGAAGCCTCAACTCAAACGCGGCGATGTCTTTGCCGCTGATATGGGGAATGTTTGCGCCTGTTGTGACGCGATCAATGTGCGCGACAAAGTCCGGTGCGGACAGCGCGTATCGCAAGTAAGTTGTATCGGCAACCCCGGGCAGGCCGCGAATACGGGTCACCCGTTGCACCAGCAAACTGGGCAGGTCCGACTCTTTCACCCAGGCGAGCTTCAGCCCCCCGCCAACAATGGGCCTGTCCATCGCAAGAACAACATCGTCCAACTGCAGTTGGTATCGAGCCAGGTCATCAAAGGCGTCTGCATTCCACTTCATCGCCTTGTTCCCCCAGCGCAAGTACCCCTGCTGGACGTTGTCCCCCCGAACCAACTTGATGCCAGATTCGTCGGGCTGCAAGAACTGCGCGCTTTTGAAAGCGAATCCCACAAGCAGTTCTGCTGCTTCGCCCAAGCGCACTCGCTCAGCGGTCATTCCACCAACTCCGAGAACACCATGCGAATTCTTTCGGATAGCTGCGCGGATTGCTTATCCAGTTCAGAAAGTTCTTCGTGCACTTCCCGCATCCGCGCCACAAACGCCTCGCCCGCATCGCCGTCCTGCGCCCCCACCGCCACGCCAACGTAGCGCCCTGGCGTGAGCGAGCCGTCGTTGTCGGCAATGTCCTGCCGGGTGACGACCTTGCACAGGCCGGGCACGTCGGCGTACACGCCGTCGGGGAAGCGGCTGTTCAGCCAGTGGCCCTGCTGCACGAAGTAGCTGGCGCGTTTGAAGGCGTTCACGCTGCGGTCGCGCACGGTGGCGGCCTCGCGCTTCTTGGGGTCGCGCGGCAACAGGGCTTTTTTGGCGTCGCGGGCGGCGTCGCCGTCAAACACGGGCCACTGGCGGGCGCGCAGGGTTTTCTCGGCCTGTTCGAGTAGTTTGAGCCAGGCTTTGTGCTGCGCTTCTAGGACGGCGAGCCCGGCTTTGAGCGGGGGTTGCAGTTGTTCGAGCTGGGCTTGCGCGGCCTGCCGCTGGGTCAGGGTGGCGCTGGCCTGCTGCGGCTGGAGGGTGGTCACCGCGTCGGCGGCGGCTTTTGCAGCGGCGTCTAAGGCGGCATGCCAGCCGGGGGTGGCGGCGTCGATGGCTTGCAGGCTTTTCGTGAACTGCGCCAGAGCCTCGTCGGTGATGGGCGACGGCGAGTCGGGCGGTAGGTCCATGGCCTCGGCCAGCTTCTGGCGCACAGCGGCCACGGTCTGGGCCTGGGTCACCTGGGTGGCCAGCGGGCGCAGGGTGGCGCTTAGGGCAGCGATTTGCGCGGCGTCGTCGGCCAGGCGTTGACCGATGGACGCGAGCTGGGCCAGCGCCTGGCCCTGGTGCTGGCCCAGCAGCGCGGTGAACTTGGCCTGCTCACCCCGGTAGAGCCAGGTGATGGCGGTGAGGTTGGCGAGCTGTTCGTCGGTGAACACGTGCGAGCGGGCGGAGACCACGGTGTAGTGGTTGCGCGCATCGATCATGAGCACGGTGTCTTGCCGCGCCTGGGGCTTGCCCTTGTCAAAAAACCAGAGGGTGCACGGCAGGCTGCGGGTGTAGAAGAACTTGGGGCCGATGGCGACCATCACGTCCACATGGCCGGTGTCCACCAGCTTCTGGCGGATCTCTTTGTCTTTGTTGCCGGCGTCTGAGGCGCTGGAGGCCATGACGAAGCCGGCGCGGCCCTGGTCGTTGAGGTAACTGTAGAAGTACTGGATCCACAGGCTGTTGGCGTTTGACACGGTTTCGCCGCTGTCGTCGCCCTTTTTGCCCTTGCTCTTGGTGGCGATGCCGGGCAGACCGAACGGCAGGCGCCCGGTTTGGTTGTCGCCCACCTGGCTTTTGACCTTGGTGACGGACACGCCGTCCACATTGAACGGCGGGTTGGCCATGACGAAGTCACACTGGCCGAGCAGGCCGTGGTGGTCGTCGTAGAAGGTGTTGCCGATGCGAATGTTGCCTTCGAGCCCGTGCACGGCCAGGTTCATGCGGGCGAGCTTGCTGTTGAGGTCGGCCTTCTCCTGCCCGTAAAAGCGGATGTTGACGTCGCTGGTGTTTTGGTGGCGAGCTTCTTCGATGAAGTGGCCGGTCTGCACGAACATGCCGGCCGACCCGCAGGCCGGGTCGAGCACGGTGCCGTGGTCGGGTTCGATGACGTTGACGATGAGCCTGACCAGGCTGGGTGGCGTGAAAAACTCGCCGCCTTCTTGCGCGCCGCTCTGGGCGAACTGGTTGAGGAAGTATTCGTAGATGCGGCCGAACACGTCGCCTTTGGCGGTCTGCAGCGCGGGGCGGTTGAAGATCTTGATGAGCTCGGCCAGCAGGTCCAGCTCCAGGCCCAGGTAGTCCTTGGGCAAGGCGCCTTCGAGCAGCTTCTTGCCGTCCTGGTCGACCACGGTGTCTTCGATGGTGATCATGGCTTCGCGAATGGCCAGGGCCAGGTTCTGCGAGGCGGGCAGCGCGGCCAGGTGGTCGTATCGGGCCTTCTCAGGCAGGTAGATGGCGGCCTTGCCCTGAAAGCCGAGCTTGATCTGCTTTTCGCGCAGCGAGCCCGTGGCACGGGCGGGGATGGACGCCTCAATGCCCGGGAGCAGTTCCTTGAAGCGGGTGGTGGCGTGGCGCAGGAAGATCAGGCCCAGCACGGGCATCGAGTATTCGCTGGCGGTGAGCTTGGAGTTGGCGCGCAGCTGGTCGGCGGCTTCCCAAAGATCGTCTTCGAGTTTTTTGAGTTCTTGATAGTCCATCGGTCAATCAGGCTTGGGCCATGCGGTCAGGTGTTGGGCGCAATCAGAGCCACGGTCGGAAAGTAGCTGGCATACCGCCGCACATCCCGCGTCAGCACCGGCAGCCCGGCCACGGCGGCATGTGCGCCAATGAAGAAGTCGGCCAACACGTTGGTTTTGGTGCCGCCCTGGCGGCGGTATTTCACAAAGGCTTTGCCGGCAAGAAAGAGCGCGGGTTTGGGGATCTCGATCACTGGGATCTGCAGCCCGGCCAGCGTCTCGTCCAGCGCCTCCACGGTGCTGAACGCCAGCGACAGCTCGGCGTAGATGACGGGGTTGATGACCATGCGGTGGATTTGCGCCTGGGCACGCAGCTGGGCGACGGACCAGTCGGCCCAGTCGGGGTCGTTTTCCAGCACGTCCACCAGGACGTTGGTGTCCACCAGCATGTGGGGGCCGGCCGGGTGTCAGGCGCGCAGCAGGGCCATGAGGTCCTGCGTGCGCCACTTCACGTCGGCCTTGCCGCGGGCGGCATCAAACCGGTCGGGTTGGGGTTTGGCGACGCCTTTGCCTTTGGGGCCAGTGGCTTTGTGCAGCACGACCTGGCCTTCGCGGTTGAGGGCAAAGTCGACCGCGCTGCCGGGCGCCAGGCCCAGCGCGTCGCGGATTTGTTTGGGAATGGTGACCTGGCCTTTGACGGTGAGGGTGGTGGTCATGGCGGGCGCCTCCTTGAAATGTCTTACCGGATTCTAAACAGGTAATACCGGATAATCCCGGCCCATGATGCAAGCTGACGCCTCCCCCACCGAATACGCCCCCGGTCTCACCATCCAGGGCTTCACCGCGCCACTGAACCTGAAGGACTTCAAGCTCATCGCGTTCGACATGGACTCCACGCTCATCAGCATCGAGTGCGTGGACGAGATCGCCGATGCGGTGGGCCGCAAGGCCGAGGTGGCGGCCATCACCGAGGCCGCCATGCGCGGCGAGATCACCGACTACAA